>MHYY01000042.1 GCA_001830285.1 Planctomycetes bacterium RIFCSPLOWO2_12_38_17
TTTCCATATTGAAACATCGTATTTATCTGAACCGTTAATTTCTTCAGGTTCATAGCCATAATCACGGGCTATTTCATCAAAAGCCCTTTTCGCTTCTCGCAGTGAATCAAAATAGTTGACCTCGCTTGTCATGCCTCTATTCACCACCACAACCAGATATTTTGCTATGCATGGTTGAGGTAATTGATAAGTTATGACATCTGTATTCTTAAAAGCAGATTTATTACCTTTTTTATTCATCACTTATCCCCCATCCCGTTGTTATCTTAAGTTGTTGTTTATTATTTAGTTGGTCTATTTGCATAAAATTCTTAGTCAGCTAATGGAAAATATGTTTTATGAGGAATATCTAAACCAAAATATTTCATTCTCATTCGTAAAAATTTTTCTATTTTTTCTGGCTTTATTTCCCTTTTTCTAAACTCAAATCCCATAGCTTCACAACTCACAATTAGTGCCCCTTCTAGATGAAAGTATAAAATTTTTTCTGTGAATTCTGTGACACAAAATGGTTGAAAATTTTCTTCTTCCTTAAAATTAAGAAATACTTCTTTTTTCTCTTCTTCGGTTTTTGGATACCAGCCTGTTTTACCTATAAAATTTTTTAAATTAAACATTCGATTAGCAATCGAAAGTAAAATATGCCAATCCTTCCACCCGCCCTTTCTTAATTTTTTTACTATTTCAGCAAACTCCTTACTTTCACCAAGATATTTCAGTTGGAGAGGGATGGCATTTGATATATTTCTATATCTATTAGCAATCGCCTTTTTCATTTCATTTTCATTGTATCTTTTATGAAGTGGTAGTTTCCCAGATTGTCCCATCATAAACCTCTTTTTTGCAATGATTTTCTAAGTATAAGAATAAAGGCCCCATACCCAACGCCCTTTGGAATGCTCCTTCTTTATACATCCAATCTAACTCTTTTTTCAAATCTTCAACAGGATCAATACAAAGCTCTAAAAGAAGACACAACAACTGCCGTCTAATCCAATCGGTTCCTTCTTTACCACTTTCCAATAACAGTTTATTGAATGATTTTTGGTTAATCTTGAAGATTTTTCTAATACATTTAGGGTCAACAACATCTTCTGTTTGAACTTCTTCCCAGTTCCAAGTATCGATTTTGAATTCAAATTCAACTTCGTCCTCAACAATAGCTAAGTTTTCTAACCTGGCATTCACAAAAAAGGCTTGAATACCAGCTCCTAAACTTTCCGCAAGGAGATTACAAAAATAGTCATTTTGAATCTTAAGGGTAAATTTTACTCCAACGATTTCAAAGTTTTCACAAATATATATACTGTTTTCATTACAAATATTTCCCTCTACTTTAAAGTTAAAGTCAGAAGCAACCGACTTTTCAACCATATCTGACAATTTAGGCCACATATCATCCCAATCCAATTCCTTTGCACATTTTTTGCCAGCTTCTATGCCTCCCAGCAATGATTCAGCAAATATACACGACAACAGCAACTGGAGTTTTTCAACGATTGGATAAATATTATTAAAAATAGCCTTATCTGACTTAAATGCCCACACTAAAACACAAGCCAAAGAACTATCAACCTCTCCATCAAATTTAATTCCATGTGGGCCAAGCGTTTGTTCATCTGCTCTCCAATGATGACAAAGCATTTCATGCAATTGTAACCACCGTAAAGCAAGCCCTAATCTGCCCCTATGCAATTCTATATTATTTAGTGCTCGTAAGGATAATAATGCCTCACTTATGAAAAGTTTGTCTTCATATAAAGTAGATAAGTGGTATGCCATAAGTAATTCATTCTTCGCTGCAAGATAAAAGCCTATTTTTATATAGCAGTCACCAGATGCAATAAAATTTCGAATTGTCTCATATAAAGTCTCTTGTGAAATCCCCTTGAACTTTGATTTTGTCAGTTCTCTTAATGCCTTTCGATAATTCTTCTGATCGAAATAAAGCATTGCCTTTTTAAAAGCAAATTCAGCTTCTGCCAAATCGCCTTCTTTTTTACCTATCATGGTTTGCAGATAGTCCAGCAATTCTTCAAAGTTGGAATTGCTTCCATTAATTCTGGTAGTTTAATTAATCTTTCAGATAACCGCCTTAATGGGAAAAGGGGGATGTGGAGGGCCTTTTTAATAATGGCCTTGAATTCAGCTACAATTTCATCAGATACAGCATGATTTGAAGCATATTCGTTTAATGCCTTGTGCTGTATTAGCATTTCACGAACCATCAATGAAGAAGTTGGTCTGTTCGTGTCTGAAATAATCTTATTACTTGTTTCTAGCAAGATTTTTCTTCTAAAGTCAAGCTTTGCATTTTCCTTGTTTACTAAGTCTTGTCTAATTGCACCATATAGAAGAGCCCAAATATTAAATCCCTTTTCTATAGACTCTGGAATATTGAGCTCCTTTACAAGAGAATAAAATTCATCTAAGTAAGGTAAAACATTCGAAACATCATCCCAATACCAAAATGATACCCAGAAATAATTATATATTGCTCGATGTAACAGATATTTAATTTCGCTTTCTTTTGCATCTTGTATTGCTTCCTGGAATGCTCTTTCAGCACTGACTTTGTCTATCTCTTTCAGGACATCCGCTAATTCAAGCATGTCTTCTGCTCTGTGATTTATATAAAGATATTTGGTTCGATATGCGACCTTTCCCTGCAACTCTTCGATACGCTTTTTAATATCGGGAGATATGGATGAAATTTGTTTGTCTTGAAGATCATGGTGAACAACTTCTTCTCTTTTTAAAGATTGGGGCGCATCTAAGAATTTAAAAGCTAAATCCCAATGTCCTTTAAAAACAATCTGACTAACAATCCAGGATCTATCAAATATTTCTACCTCAAATCCAAATTTTTCTTGTAATTCCCTTTTTTTATCTTCTCTGTTCTTTATCTTTATTGGTTGAGAGCTAACAAATATAAATCGTTTAGGAGTTGGAATTCTCTTCGAAGCTTTATCAGCATCTTCAAGAATTTTCTTTTTCCAATTCTTTTGTATACTAAAGGCGAAAAGCCAATTGTCTCCAATATTCGGACTTCCAATTCCTACCCAAAAATAGGTATCTTTGATATCTGCTGATACTTTATACGTTGATGCGTCTTCTCCATAATCACCCCCACCAACAGGACCAGTTGCAGGTTTAATATTTCTACAAACCTCCGCTTCGCATAGACAAGTGGAAAGCCTTTCAAATTCGTGATGAGCATTTTTTCCTGGCAATCGCTCAAGTAGAAATTCTACCTCAGATTCTGAAAGTTTTTGTCTTTCTTCCCTATATTCTAATTCCTCAGCATTTTGAAACCTTACTGCTTCTTCAGGATGTAATATTTTTCTTAACTCACTCGGTTTTAATGGCTTTCTTTTATTTATTATTTTAGTGTTTCCAATCATTTAGAATTCTGATAACAACTAAATATTTTAATCATCATTTTCTAACAATTCTTCAAAATTCACAATATTATTCAGCTCATTCTCAATCCATACACTGCTTCTTTGTGCAAAAACAGAAAATTTACTTCAGCACATCCCTTACGTCACTTTTGTCCGTCTGAAACTCAAGGAGATATTTTATAGCCTGATGGACAGCGGGAAATGTGGCAGTTAAATATTCTCATAGTAGTTTGTCCTCATATTTACTACTAACAATTTCATTCCATTTTAATTTATGTTCGTATTTTAATGCCGTATCATTCCTTAGATTTTCTACATAATTATTAATGAATTCATATGGGTTACCTAACAGTCTTAAATAATATTTTAAAGAAGGATATATACCATTAACGATTACTTGACAACCATGAATATTCAATATCCCCGCGATTTCTTTAGAAATATTCTCCTCATCTGATATGTATTTCTCCGAAGTTGTTAATAGATAATATCTTTGTATCGGAGTGGATTTAAACTTTTCGTATGCATCCTTTATTAACTGGACATTTATTGAAATACCATGTTTTATTTCAACAGCCTCAAAAAGTCTATTTTCTCTGTCTATTACCTCTATGTCACCTACCCTGCCAGAACTTTTATCGGCAGATGTGTGTTCCTCCAAAGGAACTAAGATTTTGCCTTCGAATCTTTTTAACTCTTTTATCAGGCATTGATATATGGAAAAAATTGCTAAAGTTGGTAGTCTTGATGCTCCGCGTGAGGAATAGCTTGATTCAAAGTGATACTTTAGGTAGTTAATGATAGTAGAAATTGTAAGATTTGTCGGTTTTGCTAAATCTATATTTTTCTGCTCGCGATGTTCTATTAGCTTTGCAAATAGAATCAGTAAATATGTTTCTGCGCTTTTATTATATGATTGGATCTGATCGAGTAAAAAAAGGAAGGCAATTTTTAATTCTTTTGGCGTTATTTTGCCTGGATAACTAAAATTATAAGGTCTGTTTTGTTCTAAAGACCTTGTGAGCCAGCCACTTTCAGCCATAGCGGGAAATCCCATTTCTTTCATAAATGGAGTTATAAACTTGGTATCAATTCCCCTACCTGAATAACCACCCTTCAGGTTGTCTTGATGAAGTCTGATATCCTGATTTGGATTATGTAATTTGTGAACAAGACTTGTTATTAATACTGTTAGTACACCCCTTCCTCTTTCAAAATTATCTACAACAGTTTTTAAATGAGCTTTTTCCACTTTGTCTACGTCATTAAACAATGATTCAAGATTGCCTTTATTTACAATATCTAATGCTCTTTTGTAAATTTCTTGTAATATTTTTATGTGCGCCTGTCCTTTATATTCAGCTTTCATAAACTAGCCCAAGAAGGTTTTCTTTATTGGTTTTTTTAAGTCTTTCTTTAGCAGTTTTACAATAATCTTCATTTATTTCAATTCCAATATATCTTCTATTAAGCTCTTTTGCAGCTACCGCCGTAGTTCCACTCCCAGCGAATGGATCCAGAACAACATCATTGGGTTTAGATAGGAGCTTGATAAGTTCTTTTATAATGTATAATGGATAAATAGCAGGGTGTTTAGAACCTTTAATTGTTTCAACCGCACATTCTATTACGTCTCTTTTGATTGGCTCTCCTTTGATTTTTATTATTGTGAATCCTTTTTTTAATAGTTGATATTTCCTTCCTCCATCCTGTCCTCCAAATGGCTCAGCGTGAATCCCTTTAATCTTCATCCTAAAGCTTTCTATCTTTCCAGTTTTTGTTTCTTGAATTACATTTTGTAGTTCGGCAAATGCCAATTTCTTTTGCTCTAATGTAAGGCTTGAGTTCTCTATTAGTTCAAAGTATTTTTTCCCTATATTATTACCGTTATGCTTTTTATTTTTTGATCCGTTGTTCAAATAATCAGTCAAGTTGTAATAATAGCTATCATCTTTTACAAAATGGAAAAACGGTTCTGTACTACTAACAAGCCTCTTTCGGTATTGTCTTGGTGTAGGATTAAGTTTTACCCAAGTAATATTATTTACAAGTTTTACTGGAAAAGTCTTTATTACTTCCAGAACAAATCGATAAGGTATGAGTTGGAGATTACTTTCTAAATATTTATCTCCCAAATTAAATACAATACTCCCATCATCTTTCAAAATACGAACACATTCTGCAAAAACTTTTATTAGATTTTCTATATACTCCTCAACACTTCTTTCATTGCCTATACCACTGCCATAGTCTCTTTGTTTAAAATAAGGTGGGGATGTAATTGTTAAACTTATTTTATTGTCGGGGATTAATTTTAATATAGCCAAGTTGTCTCCATGTATTATATTGTCCATGAAACCCTCAAAATGAGGCACTTCATGAGCATAGTACTGAGCTGTAGATTCTTTAACTTTAAATTTATTAATTTTTGAGCGCTTTTTTCTTTCCATTCTTAGATTATTTGTAAACTAAAATTTCAAAATTAATGTTCAATAGAATCAATTGAATTATATTACAAAGAAGGTTTTTGTCAAACAAAAAATTAAAATTTTATCAGATAATCTTATTTGCCACAAAGACACCAAGACACAAAATTCCCGGAGAGTGGCTCAAGCTTCGTATACTTTTACTTTATATCTTTGTGCCTTCGTGGCAGGGACTATTACAAAAATGAGGCTTAAATTTCAGGCAGGAGAATGTTGATTAGGCGTCAGGGAAGTGGGTGAGATTGTGTTCTTCTATCACTTATTTATCTTTAAACACCTCAAATCCTTTCAAATAGTCCTCAAACTCTATCGGTGCTTCTATTCCAAGTTCAGCAAGTAAATCTATAGCCTCGCTTATTGAAATGTCAAGCTTTCTGGCTAGGCCCTCTAACGAAAGTTTCCCTTCCTTGTAATACCTGACCATCAAAAATTCCCAGCCATGTTCAAGAAGCTCTCTGGCTATCGTTGATTTGTCTTTACGTTCAAGTTTTGAGAGTTCTTCAATCCTCTCCAAATCTTTATCCTTTAATCTCAAGCTTATTACACCCATCAGTTTCCTCCTTTCAGACGTTTTGTGGCGTCCTCAATTATTTTTTTACTGTATCTTCCATAGACAGACAGTTTCTCAAGCTTTGCCAAAGCCATGGATTTTTCCAATCTATTCTGTGATGCAAGGCTTAAAAGAAAGTGAATTGCAGTCGTAAATCTCTGGCCGATAACCTTGCATGCTTTTATTGTAGGACCATCGTCCACAGCTATCTGACAATCAAGCCTTCTAGCCAACCAGATAGACTCTGCCTCTCCAGCCTCTATTCTAAAATCCTGTTGAATCTTTTTAATAGCTTCTGCACTCCCAGCCTTCTTTACTACAATCTTTGTTTCTCTGATAAGGGTTGAAATCAATGTGGCATCTATTCCCTCTTTTAAAAGACATTCTGACTTCACTTTCCCCGGAATAATAACGTTTATCTCTTCTATTATTTCTCTCAACAATTCTATTTTTGCAAGCAGAATCAACGTTGAGGCGTCAAAGACGATTTCCATGTTTACAATATACTACAAGCGTAATCATTTATCAAATAAAATAAAAAATGAGGCTCATATTTCGGGCAGGAGGATGTTGATCTGGGCACCGGGAAATTGGGTAAGATTGAGTTCTTTCTCCCGTCCCCATGCCCATGTGGGTATTATTGAGAATTTTGCAGTCCCTGAACGAATGGAGAGTTTGCCATTCCATTGATTGACAAAACGCCTTACTGCGGCAAGACCGTGACCTCTTCCCTTTTCAGTATATCGTGACGCACCGTGAAGTAACGCCTTTTCAATGGCTTCAAGGTCATTTTTTAATGAAAATCTTTCTGATAGTGACGTCCTGAAACCAATCCCAATATCCATAACGGCAATTTTTACAACATTTTTATTCATGCTCTGAAAATGATATTTCTGGATGCCTACAAATCCTTTGGTCTCGCTGTGTTCAATGATATTCTGACATACCTCTGAAAGCGCCACGATAAAGCCATTGATTGCCCTTTCATCGTAGTGGAGATGCTTTGCGAGGATTGATTGAGCGCGTTCTTTGACCTTCCCGACAATGGAATGAATATCGTCAGGCTTCTCAATAGGCGTGATTTCAAGCAGGACATCTGAGTAAGAACTTCTCAGGTATTTTTCTGATAATTGAAGATCAGGTGGTACAAGTATGAAATATTCACCTGCAAACTTGAAGAAATCCATCCTTTCGAGGTATTTGAGGACTTCATCTGATTCTGGAAGATGTATGGTTTTCTGGATACCCTTTGACTTTAAACACTCTCCAAACTCAAGAATGCCTACCATACCATAAGGGTCTATAAAGATTGCTTCTTGAAGTTCAATTTCCAATGATTCTTTGAAAATTTGCAGGACTTGTTCGAAGGTGTCTTCCGTTATCTGTGTCATTAAAAACAAAAGAATTCATACAAATTTCAATTGAGAGGTATAGTCATTATAAATGATTGGTTATCGAATTTTGAAATGTGGAAATAATTTTATAGCATAACAGACTTACCATTCGAAATAAGTTATTATCTGTTAAGCCTTATCTATAATTTCCTGTTCCTTTAGCAATTTATATTCAATGCTATCAACAAGCGCCTGCCAGCTTGCTTCAATCAGGTTTTCTGATACGCCAACAGTGCTCCAGATATTCTCGTCATCCTGTGATTCAATAATTACCCTCACTTTTGCGGCGGTTCCTTTACGCGGATTAATGACACGTACTTTGTAATCAACAAGCTTCATACTTTTTATGGTGGGATAAAAGCGCTCAAGCGCCTTACGCAACGCCGAATCAAGTGCATTTACAGGACCAGCACCCTCACTTGCAGAGAGTTCCTGAATACCGTCAACCTTTATTTTGACCGTCGCCTCTGTTATCGGAAATTCACCACTCTTTCCTTTTTCGACAATAACACGAAACCCTTCTAAATCAAAAAATGTTTTATACCGACCAGCCTTTTTTCTCACAAGCAACTCGAAGGATGCCTCGGCAGTTTCAAATTGATATCCTTCATTTTCAAGATTTTGAACTTCTTCAAGGATAGATTTTAAGAGCGCTGTATCATGGGTTAGTTTAAACTTTTCGACCTTTGCAAGGATGGTTGAACTCCCGGATAATTCTGAAATCAGTATTTTCCTTTCATTCCCCACAGATTCAGGCGAAATGTGTTCGTACGTATCCTTGTCTTTCTGAATGGCATTTACATGTAAGCCCCCCTTGTGGGCAAAAGCGCTTGTTCCTACAAAGGGTTGATTTGATCTGAACAGCAAGTTAGCCGTTTCGTAAACGAATCTTGATATCTCTGTCAGTTTCTTTAGTTTGTTGTCATTAAGACAGTGGTACCCTTTTTTTAAGACCAGATTTGGAACGATAGAACATAAATCAGCATTTCCACATCGCTCGCCGAGCCCGTTAATAGTTCCCTGCACCTGCCTTACTCCTTGTTCAACGGCAGCAAGTGTATTCGCCACTGCAAGGTCGCCATCGTTATGAACATGTATACCTAACATACCTTGTATATGTTTTCTTACGACGCCAACAATTTCAGTTATTTCTGCAGGCAATGTACCGCCATTTGTGTCGCATAATACTATAACATCTGCGCCTGATAGTTGCGCTTCTTTAATTACTTTAATGGCATATTCCTGGTTTTTTTTGTATCCATCAAAAAAATGCTCAGCATCAAAAAATACCTCCCTTTCCCTTGATTTAAGGTATGAAATGGTATCAGCAACCATTCTGAGGTTTTCATCCAGTGAGACTTTAAGAACGTTTGTCACATGGAAGTCCCAACTTTTCCCAACAATAGTTACAACAGGCGTCTCAGCTTCTAATAGCGCCTTTATATTTTTATCTTCTGTAACACCCTTATCTGCCTTACGCGTGCTTCCAAAGGAGGCAATTTTAGCGTGTCGCAGCTTCAAGGATTTTACTTCCTTGAAGTAAGATTCATCCTTTGGATTAGCAATAGGATAACCCCCCTCAATGTAATCCACTCCCAAATCGTCCAATTTTAAAGTAATAGCAATCTTATCCTGTAAGGAAAAAGATATACCTTCCCCCTGACTGCCATCTCGTAAAGTAGTGTCGTAAATATAGATTTTGTTCATGTTTTTTATACTTGAAATATTGATGCAGATATATACAAATGAGGAATTTTAAAAAGTTATTTAATTCACTTTGATTAGCACAAAAAGAGTTATCTGGTTTTATACCGAGAAACGACCCGTTTTATCGGACTTCGATGTTATCAATGGTGCAATATATTGTCAAGATTAAAAGAGGCATAATGAAATGCAGGTAAGATTGTAATCTAACTTATGAGTATTTCACAAAATCTGTTTTATTTACTATTGCAGTACCTTATTACTTTCAAGTATTTATCTCATGAGATATTTTGATTTCAAATGCACATCTGATGAAAAGAATATTTTATTAATTGACCAAATGAGAGAAAGTATTTAAAATTTAACTTACTATATTCGATATGGTTTTTCAGGATTTTGTTTACGAATCCTTTTATTTTGGAATAATTGGAGGAAGACATGTCACACCCACATGGCAAACATCCAAGGGGTCATACAATACCACACAAACACGGTGAACATCCCGAAACTATAAAGGAAACATACTCACGTATCAAAGATGATACTTCCGGTAAATCTGCAATCGAATACATGAAGAACATGAAAAACCAACTCCGTTTAGTCTTCTGGGAGACGACTGTCGGCTGTAATCTTGAATGTATTCATTGCCGAAGGCTTGATGTAAGCACCACTCTTGCCAAAGATGACATGACTACAAGTGAGGCATTTGCATTTGTTGATGCACTTACTGAGGCTGGAAGACCAATTCTTATACTCAGCGGAGGCGAGCCACTTTTTAGACCGGATATCTTTGACATTGCAAAATATGCAGTGAGTAAGGGATTGAGTGTCGCCTTAGCTACGAACGGAACTTTAGTAGATGATATTACAGCGAGAAAAATTGTGGATGCTGGCATCGCAAGAGTTTCTATTAGTTTTGATGGTGCAGATGCTAAAACACATGATGAATTCAGAAAAATTCCAGGGTCTTTTGAACGTTCAATAGCTGGATTTAAAAGACTTAAAGACCTGGGCATGAGTATGCAGATCAATTGTACTATTGCAAAACATAATGTTGAACAGATAGACGAGCTTTACAAACTGGCATTAGACCTCGGCGCTGAAGCAATGCATATTTTTATGTTAGTGCCCGTAGGATGCGGCGTTCAGATTGCCGATGACCAGATGCTTCACCCAAAGAAATACGAAGAAGTACTCAATCATTTCTATGATCTTTCCAAAGAGGCAAAGATTCAGACAAAAGCAACGTGTGCCCCCCACTATTTCCGCATCATGCGGGAACGCGCTAAAGAGGAAGGAATTACCATTTCGCCCAAAACGCACGGCATGGCTGCCATGACGAAGGGTTGCCTGGCTGGTACGGGTGTGTGCTTCGTTTCACACAAGGGAGAGGTTTTTCCCTGCGGTTACTTGCCCGTTGAGGCAGGTCATGTGAGGAAACAAAAATTCGTAGATATCTGGAACGATTCTCCAGTCTTTCATAAATTGCGAGACCCTGATTTGCTGGAAGGCAAATGCGGGGCATGCGAGTACAAGAAGGTCTGCGAAGGCTGCAGGGCACGCGCTTTCTACGACACGGGCAACTACCTGGCTGAAGAACCCTATTGCATCTATCAGCCAAAGATGGCAAGGGCAGGTAAAGAGTAGCGAACAGAACCTCAGATTTTTATGCTGATCCGCATAAGACGACATGATAACAAGTGCAAAGAGACATAAGTGGCAGTGTCTGAAGTGATTATCACGATAGTATTTACCATATCAAAGGTATGTTATATTGGCAAAAACCTATATTCCGCATATTATGCGGATCAATATAATCAATGTTAAGTGCAAGGAGAAAAAACCAATGGAACTAAGAGAAATCAAACCAATCCTTGAGTCAGCATTCAAGCCTTATCGATGTATTGTGAAGCTAGAAGATTATGAAGAATATATCAGCTTCAGAATATACAACAAAAACGGAGGGCAAATTATTTATGTCCCCGAATTTAATGCTAAAGATGAAAATGATCTGACATCAAAAATAAATGATTACAAGCATGCAATAATCGGCATGGGTTTAAACTTTGATTAAAGGTTAAAACTGCCGGCAATAACTTTTATCCGACAGCCATTACTAGACATAAACGTTTCACAATTTGACCGGCCAGCCTCTGGCTATAGTGGTGGAATAGTATCATTAGTATGCCATTTTCCGTCATTTATTACGCATCGTTCTACGGCATCAGTATATTCTCGCAAAGCAGCCACAACAACCGGGCAAAATCTTTCGTCATGGTTTAACGTTTTTTCGACGATGATATTAAGAAGCCTTTTCATTGGGGATAAGTCATTCATTACAATTCTCCATAACAGTTGAGTAGGTTGGGTTGAGGCACGAAACCCAACGGAATTTAAATGCTACGAATGGTTGACGTTGGGTTTCACTCATGTTCTACCCAACCTACATAAATTGTCATGTTATGTTTTCCTTATACAATTTATAAAATGTTTCAATGGAATATTAAATAATTAGAGGTTTAAAATGCTTTTTGCTCCAAAGTGGTATAAAGAGTTACCGTCACATATAAAACCATCTGTTGATAAAGTAAAAAAGCTTGAAGAAATAAGAAAAACTTTTGATATTCCACACGATATATTTGCACTACAAATTGCCGGTTCAAATTCAACAACCCGCAAGATACAGGCTAATTTACTTGAACAGTATAGAAATAATTTTCCACAAGCGCATGAAAAAGAATTATTAATAATGGTCCTTATGTCTAGATTGGAAGCAATAGTAAAACAAGGATATGAGACACCATCAGAAGAAGATTTAAAACAAGCAATAAATAGTGTCAACTCATTTAAAGATTTATGTGATTATATAATTTCCTTAAATGATTTTGATCATACTCGTATAGACAAAATAGTAAATGTGCGCTATTTGGAAAATATTTCTGCAGGTAAAGAAGTATCGTTTCCAAAAATTCCAAAAGAAGGAATAAGTAAATTGATTGATGAAATTTTAGATAGTTAATTTATTGCGAAACTAAGAGTCAGGTCTTGCAATCACGCATTTTGCTTAACTGGGTATTCCAGCGGACGGGCGGAAAAGCAACGCCCGCCGCTGAGTTTCAGCGTTAGACGAACTTCTCTCAGCTCATGTAAAATAAATGAGATTCAATTATGCTAACCAGAGGACATCAAACCTATCCGCATTGCAGTTGAGTAGGTTGGGTTGAGGCACGAAACCCAACGGAATTTAAATGCTACGAATGGTTGACGTTGGGTTTTATTTACCTTTAACCAACCTGCTCTACTTGCTTGTTAGTTTTTGAAATTTTCAAAGATTCTCCCATTCTTCAAGGGCGATTTTCTTTCCTATCCCACGCTGAATCTCATTGAGAAGCATTCTAACTTGCGGGACAGAATATTCCTTGTTGCTTGGTAGG
>MHYY01000043.1:0-4262 GCA_001830285.1 Planctomycetes bacterium RIFCSPLOWO2_12_38_17
GATATCAATAGGCGGAAGTTTTGGGTTGACGATTCTACTGGGGAGGACGAGCTTTTGATAGTTTCCTGCAATTGCATTGTGATAGGCTTCAAGAGACGGCGTTGCTGTTCCGAGCAGCACCATAGCATTTTCACAGGCTGCCCTCATTATAGCAACGTCCCTTGTATGGTATCGCGGGCTTGTTTCCTGTTTATAGGTGTTTTCGTGTTCTTCGTCAATAATAATCAATCCAATGTTTTTTAAGGGTGCGAATATTGCTGAACGGGCGCCGATTACAATATCTGCCTTATTTTCTTTAATATCATTCCATTGCGAGTAATGATATGTCCCGAGGAGGTGGCTGTGCAGTACCGCAACGCGGCTGAATCTTGCCTTAATCCTCTGAATGGTTTGTGAAGTAAGCGAGATTTCAGGCACGAGGAATATTGCCCTACGGCCCTGTTCGATGACCTTTGCAATTGTCTGAATGTAAATCTCCGTCTTTCCGCTGCCGGTAATGCCATGAAGCAATATTACAGAGTTTTTTGGTTCAGAAATTATTTTGCTGATTGTATCGAAGGCATTTTGCTGATCAGGCGTGAGGGTTAAATGCTGTTGTAGTGTGGCAGTATTATTGATTGTACTCAGGTCATCCACTGGTTTATTTATAAATGTGATAAAGCCCTTTTTTTCAAGTTGACGCAAACCATGCATATTGCAGCCGCTTATATAGATTAATTCCTTAAGGGGCATTTCATAATTAATGTCTTTTTGTAAGGTAGCGGCAGGTGAAATATTTCCATTATTTTTTATTTCGTTATGCGATACATTTATTTTAGCAGAAAGTTCTAAAAGGACTTCAAGCACCCTTGCCTGTTTTGGGGCGCGTTTCTTTATCTGTGACAAGGTGTCTTTATCAAGTTTGGTTGTGTTGTCGCAGCATCTTACAAAGGTATTAAATTTATTTCTTGTTTTACTGCGGACTACCGGCGGGATAACGGCTTGCAGGGCTTCACCCCATCCGCAGAGATAATATTCAGATAGCCATTTTGTTGTTTTGAGCATGTTATTATCGGCAAGCGGGGCTTTGTCAATTATGCCGATTATGTCCTTTAGCTTGTATATAGATGGCGTATCGGTAAATCCAACGCAGAATCCTACAACAGCCTTATTTCCGAATGGCACTTTTACACGCATACCTGCGGTTAGATATTCACTAAGATGAGGCGGAATATTGTAGTGAAATATTTTGCTCAGGGGTATGTTGACGACTACTTCGGCATATAGACCCTGGGAAGATTTGTTTGTTGATATCGCATTAATCTCTGTGGTTTGTTTATCTTGTGTGGCAGATAACGTATCATGATTTTGAGGAATGGAATACATAGGTTTTTAATGTGTGAGACGATTAAGAAACAAATACCGATTATTGGTTAAATTTGTGCTGGAAAATCTGCTGTTAGAGTTTAACAGATATTATCGCTGGTTTGTAATGAATTTTTATTATATCTAAATTCTGCAATGGGACACGGATTAACGCAGATAAGCACAGATAAATAATGACATAATTATTTTTATTAATTTAATTAAAAGTTTATTTAAAGTTCTTTTGTATGCTGTGGGAAAAACAACATTAACCTGTGTTCCTCCGTGTCCGACTGCGGTTTTTATTGTGGACTGCAGGCGATATAGGTGAAGAGCGCCGGTCCCATATAAAGGACGTCTTCGTCCAGTAAAAACCGTGAACTGTGTAAAGGCTGGTTCGTGCCTTTTTCAATATTACCAGAACCCAAAAAGACGAATGCGCCTTTTATCTTTTCCAGATAGTAAGAAAAATCCTCTCCGCCCATCTTGGGGTCTATGTAATCTACCGACTTATCACCAAAGAGTTCTATGATTTTGTTTTGCACAAAGTCCACCTGCGGTTGTGGATTATAAAGCAACGGGTGTCCTTTGAGATATTCAAATTCATACTCTGCATTATTGGCTGAAGTGATTCCCTTTATTGTTTCTTCAATCAAAACAGGCATCTTGTATCTCAGTTCTTTAGTAAGCGTTCTTACGGTACCTACGATTTTGACCTTATCGGGAATAACGTTGAATGTCGTCCCACCTGAAATTTGACACAGGGAAACAACACATGGATAGAGCGGATTTACTTTCCGTGAGACAATTGACTGAATTGCCAGTATTACTTCGGCGGCAACGACAATTGGGTCAACGCATAAATGTGGGGCGGAGGCATGACCGCCTTTACCTATAATGGTTATAGTAATGCGGTCTGTTGCCGCCATTGTTGCGCCTGCCCGTATTCCAAATTTGCCTGATGTGATATTTGGGTCAATATGTAATCCGTATATTTCGTCCACATCGTTCAATGCACCCTGCTCTAACATTAGTTTTGCGCCGCCGGGGTGTTGTTCTTCGCATGGCTGGAATATAAATTTTACATTTCGTTTCAGTTTATCTTTAAACTGTGCCATGAGTTTTGCGGCGCCTAGCAGCATTGCCATATTGGCGTCGTGAGCGCATGCGTGGGCTGTTCCCTCATTCTGTGATTTGAATTCGAGGTCATTTTCTTCTGTTATTGGTAAGGCGTCCATATCGGCACGGAATGCAACGGTGCTTGTAGCGCCGTTAATCGGCAATGTTCCAACAACACCTGTTTTCCCAATATCTGTTTGAACAAGAAGCCCAAGTCGTTTTAGTTCTTCAGTAATTGCCTTGGATGTGCGGAATTCATTAAAACCAGTTTCAGGGTATTTATGGAATTCCCTGCGAAACTTAATAATATAATCATGCAATGCCCTTGCGTGATTCTGTATTTCTTGTGTAAGGGATTTGTTCTGTAACATTTTTATTAAAATTCCTTATAATGAAAAATGTTTTATAAAATATTATGCTTATAGATATCGGTATTTGAAAGGGCTTTAACCCCTAATCCTTCACCTTCAGGTAATGAAATCTTTCCCTTCTCAATCATTATTCCAACGTATGGGTCGTTTGTAACCAGCAAGTGTCCGTCAAGGTCAATATAGTCAATAAGCGGTGACAGATGTGCAGCCGCTGTAATGGATACAGAGCTTTCTATATTACACCCTATCATTGTCTTGAGATCAAGGGCGCGCGCAGTGTGAATCATCCTGAGCGCCTCACGAATCCCTCCGCATTTCATCAACTTAATGTTGATTCCATCCACAGCGCCTGATAATCTTGGAATGTCTGTTGAGTCTCTAACGTCCTCATCTGCAAAGATGGGAATTTTCACGCTTTTTTTGAGCTTTTTAAGGGTTTCAATGTTACCAACTGGAAATGGTTGTTCAACTAATTCCACGCCGAGTCCTTCCATTATGTTTATCTTTTTAATAGCCTCGTCCAGTGTCCAGCCTGTGTTTGCATCAATGCGAAAGGTAGCTTTTGTTATTTTGCGTAATTCCTTAAGCATTTCAATGTCATTTTTAAAACCTACTTTTATTTTTAATATGGGTAAATCCCTTGCCTCTGCTGTCTTTTTGCACATGTTTTCAGTTGTGTCAATCCCGATGGTAAAGGAGGTTACTTTTGGTTCTTTTGGATTTAACCCAAGGAGTTTGTAAAGAGGCACCTTTAGTTTTTTCCCTACAATATCGTGGATTGCCATGTCAATTGCCGCCCTTGCAGATGCGTCTTTTGGGAATCTGCTTTTGAGAAGCGATGTGATATCTTCTATTTGGAACGGGTCTGTATTTTTTAATAAATTTACAGATTGATTGAATACGCTAGTTACACTACTTACGTCTTCGCCAAAAAAACTGGTTGGCGCTGCCTCGCCAAGTCCAATAATTCCATCTTCGTCTTTTATATGAACTATAATGTTGTTTTGAACATCACGGATTTCCCTTGCTATCTGAAATTTATATCTTAATTTTAAATCTAATGGGTGGTAAGTGAGGTTCATGGCAATAGGGGTTGGATGATTTCCATAAATTTATCAACTCCGAATTTAATAGGGTCTGTAACTGGCAACTTGGTTTCTTTCTCAACCTTTTTTATTTCGGCAAGAGATTCCTGGTCGGTCATGCCAAAACAGTTTAATGATATACCAATTACTTTACATGGATGCATGGGCTGTGCAAGTTTCTCGTATAAGTCAATCAGGTAGGTAAGTGGTAATATGGGGAAGTTAGGAAAATGACGGAGCGTTTTTCTTGATGGTTGATGGCATAATATGAGTCCTTGCGGTGCAGAGCCGTGCAATAGACCAAGTGTAACACCGGAATATGCAGGGTGTATAATTGAGCCCT
>MHYY01000043.1:4279-11611 GCA_001830285.1 Planctomycetes bacterium RIFCSPLOWO2_12_38_17
AGTTGATACTGAGCGCGGTCTAATACAAGTTTTTCAGCGGCGCCTGAAATAAAATCGGATACTACGTGGTCAATTGCTATCCCGCTTCCTTCAATCATAATACCCGTCTGGCCTGTTGCTATAAAACAGGCATTGATACCCCTTTTTTTTGCTGCCTTTGTAATTTCGATAGAGGTTACCATTTTGCCAATATTGCAGTCTGAACCTACGGTAAGTATTCTCAGGGTTTTTGTCTCTTTTGCCTTTCCTGTTCCTATAGGGATGTTTTCGGGTACCTTGCGGACGTCCCATATCTCGATATTGTTACTTTGTGCAAGCCTTGAAAATTCGTCGTCTTCGCTTAGATGAATATGTAATCCGCTGATGATATGAAGCCTGTTTTTCAGGGCATCGTTGATATGCTTACGCCATTCAATCGGCAGCATCCCACCGGGTGGGGCAATACCTATAAGGAGGTGTGTTGGTTTTGATTTTAATGTTTCTTCAATGTTGCATACTATGGGGATTCCATTGCCAATGCCGACAATTGTTTCTAAGTCTTTACCGGCATTAGTACGGTCAATAACAGCAACGACGTCATCTCTGCGATATCTGATAACGCTTACGGCAGTCTTTGCACTGAACAGATCCAGTTTGCCTTCTGCCAATATGATAATTCGCTGTTTACTCTTTTGATTCATGGAGGGACTAACTTCGGCGCTTTCCTTTGCTAACTCTGCTTTTTCGTTTCCCGTGTCTTTGTGATGAAGCAAGTTGTAATTTGCTGATATGCTTTGCGTAAGCATCAGCGCTCATCATGTTATCAAGGAGGTGTGTTTCGTTTGATATAAACTTTATTAGCCAGCCATTATTGTAAGGGTCTTTGCTTAGTGCGTCTAAAGAATCATATAGACGTTCGTTTACTGCAATAATCTCCCCACTGATTGGAGAAGTAATGTCGAGTAACATATGCAGTGATTCCACTTCTCCGAAACATATACCAGAAAGTATTTCTTCCCCAGCCTTCGGAAGGTCAAGGAAAATAAGTTTGTCGAGCCTATCAACAATGTATTTTGTTAAACCAACAGTAATTGATTTATTATTGAAAAGAAACCATTCGTGAGTTTTTATGTATTTTAAGTTTGCTGGTATCATAACATAATATCCTACAATAAATTATAGCCTGAATAAATACTAACAAAAAATATTTGTAACGTCAAGGATATCAGAAAATGGACTTGTTTTAAATATAATCTTTCTATTTTTGTATGAATTTTTTATACTGAATAATGTGGATTTTAATGTACAAGCTGTAGTTTTTATTAATTATTTGCTAATAATACCTTTTCTTGGTTATGTCTCTTTTTATTTAAATCAGCAGGAACACCGTATCTTGAATAAGGGTATATATTGTCTCTTGATAAGGTTGTTTAAAGGTCGTCGTGTAGGGGTAGGCCGTATTGGTGTTTTTGATTTTCCAGCGGGTTTTTATGTTTATATAGGAAGCGCACAGAATAATCTGGAGAGCAGGATTAAACGGCACTTGAGAAGCGAAAAGGGATTCCACTGGCATATTGATTATTTGCTGCAATATGGTCAAGTGATTTATGTTTATAAATTTGCAGGCAAAAAGGACAAGGAGTGCGTGCTGAGTCATAAAATTGGTAATTTAAAGAATGCCTCTATAAATGCAAAAGGGTTTGGTTCTTCTGATTGTTCGTGTGTTTCGCATCTTTATTTTTTTCAGGATGTCCCTTGCCGGGAAATTTCAGCATTAGCTTTAAAGAAGCTGTAAGGTGTGTGTTTTGTGAAATGGCAAATTAGTTAAGTAATTGACAGTATGCAAAACAAAGATTTCAAGGGTGTAAATAAATGATTACCGAAACGCCGATGATGCGTCAGTACACTGAAATAAAGAGACAGCATAAGGATGCCCTGCTTTTTTTCCGCATGGGGGATTTTTATGAAATGTTTTTTGAAGATGCAAAACTCGCCTCGAAGGTGTTGGGGATTACCCTTACTTCACGCTCGAAGGCCGAAGGTTCAGTACCTATGGCTGGCGTGCCTCACCATTCTGCGGATTCTTATATACGAAGGTTAATTAAGGCAGGATACAAGGTTGCTATTTGTGATCAGTTGCAAGACCCCGAAGAGGCTAAAGGAATTGTTGATCGCGGTGTGACCAGAATTATAACCCCTGGCACGATTACAGAAGACGCCTTTCTTGAGGACAAGAGCAATAATTTTTTGATTGCGGTAATTGAAGTGAATGATTTACATGGACTTTCGTGGGTAGACCTGTCTACCGGCAGGTTTGAAGTTGAGGATATTGAGAAGGAAAGACTTTTTGATGAATTTGCGAGATTAAATCCTGCAGAGGTGTTATTGCCCGAAGAGACTGCGATGAGGAATACACTATTTGTTGAGAGGATGCGTCTGGAGTGTAATGGGGTAATTACGCCAAGGCCCGACTGGGAGTTTTCACGGGATACAGCGTATCGGACCTTACTTGAGCATTTTGGGACAACATCACTTGAAGGGTTTGGTTGTGAAGATATGGGCCCTTCGCTAGGGGCTGCTGGGGCGGTGATTCAGTATCTAAAAGAAACACAAAAAACTTCGCTGAAGCATATCGGTAAAATTCAGAAATATCAGTCAAATAACAAGGTGCTTCTTGACAGGGTAACGCAACACAGCCTGGAACTTACTCAGACTATGAGAATGCGTGACCGTGAAGGCTCACTGCTTGGTGTGCTTGATGAAACAAAGACCCCGATGGGCGCAAGATTACTGCGTGAATGGATTATCAGCCCGCTGAGAATGCCCGATGAAATAAGACATCGCCAGCTTGGCGTTAAGGAGTTATTCGAGAAATCAGAATTAAGGAGAGAAATAAGGAGTATTTTAAGCGAGGTCTATGATGTTGAACGTATTTCATCCAAGATAAGCTGTGGACGCGCCAATGCACGCGACATGATTGGATTAAAACAATCGCTTTCGAAATTGCCTGCGCTTAAGGAGAAAATGTCATTTTTTATTACTGATATTTTGGTTTCCATTGAGCAGCAGTTAGATACGCTTGAGGAAGTTCGAACCCTGATTGGTACAGCAATTGTTAATGATCCCCCACCAACAATTAAAGACGGCGGTATCATCAGGGAGGGTTATGATGCAGAACTGGACGAGTTGAGATATACCAGCAGGAATGGGAAGAACTGGATTGCCAATTTCCAGGCTGCGGAAATAGCTCGTACTGGCATAAATACACTTAAGGTGGGCTATAATAGGGTATTTGGATATTATATTGAGATTACCAATGTACATAAGGATAAAATTCCTGAGGGTTACATTCGGAAACAGACGTTAAAAAATGCAGAGCGTTTTATCACACCCGAATTGAAGGATTACGAAACGAAGGTATTAACTGCAGATGAACGCGCAAGGGATATGGAGTACGACCTTTTTATACAGGTGCGTGACCAGGTTAGCGCATTCACGCCTCGCCTTCAGGCGACGTCTGAGGCGGTTGCGTTAATTGATGTGCTGTCTTCTCTTGCGAATACTGCCGTGGAAAATCGTTACATAATGCCTGAGATTAAAGACAATTTGGAATTGAAGATAATTGATGGGCGACATCCTGTACTAGATCGCAGGCAATACAGCGAGAGTTTCGTTCCTAATGATATTAACCTTGATGGAACAACTGATAAGATAATGATAATTACCGGACCTAATATGGCAGGAAAGAGCACGTATATACGCCAGGTTGCTCTTCTCGTCCTAATGGCGCAGATGGGGAGTTTTATCCCTGCAAGGGAGGCAGTTATTGGAACGGTTGACAGGATATTTACACGGGTGGGTGCATCTGACGAACTTTCAAGGGGTCAGAGTACGTTTATGGTGGAAATGAATGAAACGGCTAATATTATGAACAACGCATCGGAACGCAGTCTGATAATACTGGATGAGGTTGGGCGTGGGACAAGCACCTTTGACGGCGTCAGCGTAGCGTGGGCAATTACTGAATATATATATCAACACATCACGGCAAGGACACTATTTGCTACCCATTACCATGAACTTACCGAGCTTGCCTTACTATTTCCTGGGATTAAAAATTTTAATATTGCGGTTAAGGAGTGGGGGGATGAGATTATATTTTTACGAAAAATCATTGAAGGTGGAACGGATAAGAGCTATGGAATCCATGTTGCGCGTCTTGCCGGCATACCGAAAGAAGTAATTCAGAGGGCGCGCGTCATACTGGATAATCTTGAGGCGGCGACACTGGATATAAATGGTAAACCGAAATTTGCGCCATTGAACGCTGCTCAGACTAAAAAAGAGCCTGCACAGTTACGATTATTTGCCTCGAAACAGGATGCGATAATAGAAGAAATCAAAAGGCTCGATACAACCAGAATATCCCCCATCGAGGCGCTCAACAAACTAGATGAATTGAAAAAAAAACTGGAGGATAGTACAGAATAAAACCTTTGAATTTTAATCCTTTTATAATAAGATACTCGATTGCAGCGGTTGAAATCTTAAATATAAAATTCATGGCATTAATTACGAGATTATAAGTTAAAATAATATTAATCATTCAAAAATTATTTTGTTTTTTATATAAGTTAACTATAAATTCCACTATTATTTATTAGTATAAGGAGAGTATATGCAATACTTACCTATTCTTGCCATATGCGCGGGTACGTCAATTTTCCTGTATATTATACTCTCTTTATTAATACTTACCTCTGTATTTATAATACTTAAGTTTGGGCGACTTTATGTAAAGGCGCTGGCGGCGGATGCGCCTGTATCTTTTTCGCAGATTATCGGTATGTCTTTCAGGTGTGTTGACGCAAAGGCGATTATCGAACATCGTATTATGGCAAAGAAGTCTGGTGTTGATATTGCATCCTCTACACTGGAAGCGCACTGCCTGGCAGGCGGAAACCTTGGCAATGTCGTTCGGGCTATTATAGCGGCGAGCAAGGCAAATATTGAATTCAGTTTTGATAACGCCTGCGCCATTGATCTTTCTGGAAGGGATGTATTTGATGCCGTGAAAACGAGTATTAACCCGAAGGTATTTGATTGTAGGGGTTCAGCCAAGGATGCTGATACATTAGAGGCGATAACTAAAGACGGCATCCAGTTGAAGGTTAAGGCGTGCGTAACGTTACGCACGAAGGTTGATAAGCTTATTGGTGGTGCAACAGAAGATACCGTTGTTGCGCGTGTTAGTGAGGGTATTGTTACTGCAATAGGGTCGTTTGATAATTACAAAAAGGTGATAGAGATGCCTGATATGGTGACCAGAATTGTACTTGAGAAGGGGCTCGATGCAGATACAGCGTTTAAAATTCTTTCAGTTAATATTATTGATGTTGGTGTTGGCGAAAATATAGGGGCAAAGATACTGGCAGAACAGGCGGAGGCTGATAAGCGTGTGGCACAGGCTGAGGCTGAAAAGCGGCAAAGCGCAGCACTGATTCGTGTGCAGGAAATGAAGGTGCTTACAGAAGAAAATAATGCGAAACTGCTCGCAGCCGAGGCGGAGGTATCTAAAGCCGTTGCACAGGCTTTCCGTGAGGGGAATTTGGGCGTTATGGATTATTATCACATGAAAAATATTAAGGCAGACGCCGACATGAAGGTGTCCATCTCAAAATCAGAATCACAGCCCACGCTGGTTAAATAAAAATTCAGTATTACGCAGTTAAATCCGGTGGGTCAACCGTCTCGTTTGACAAATAAAACCATTTCGATTGTCAAATCCCAAATCCAAAATGACGCCGTTTGTCACCGTGAGTGTAGCGAAGGGTCTATGTTCATAGTACAAGTATTTAGATTCTTCATTTCGCTTCGCTACATTCAGAATGACAGGAACAAAATTCCACATTTGAAACAGTTAGATAAAATTTCTTTGAATATTTTTGATAAGTTATTATACTGGTTTTAATCATGCCAGAGTGGTGGAATTGGCAGACACGCCAGACTCAAAATCTGGTCCCCGTCACAGGGGGTAAGGGTTCAACTCCCTTCTCTGGCATTTTTAGAAATTTGATTTTGGCACGCCTTAAGCATCAATATTAAACCTGAAATCTGCAGCAGGACGCTGATAAACACAGATTTTCACAAGATCCAGTTAGTATTCAACAAGTTTGTAAGCATTATTTTGTGACTGTAACTGTTACCTGTGTGCTCAGACTGCCGTCACTGAATGTAATCGTTGCGACGCCTGTCTTATTCTTAGCCTTTATCGTAAACACAGCCTGACTATTCGAATCGGTTGTTTGTTTCTTGGGCAATTTACATTTATTAATTTTTACAACTATTTTATATAGTATGGAGGATTTTGCTGTGTAGCTCAATGCACAAAGAAAAATATTATGCCGATGATGGCTAATATCCCGCCGATGATTTCTTTTTCGTAGTGTTCTATACTACAGAGGTTTATTTTTGTTACGCCTGTATATGCAATGCCCAGACATCCAAAATAACTTGTATTTTAATACACAGGCACAACAATCTGTTTGCGTGGTTTAATTTGACCTTTGATAGCCTGTTCCATCCTTTCAACTTCGTTACCCGGAATCCAGATTTCTTGACACGAATCGCAGGCTTGTACCTGAACGTTTTCAAACAGATAGAGACGATTGTCTACAAGACGGTCAATAGTAACTTTTTGATTTTGGAGGCTTCCCCCGCAGATAGCGCATAGGGTGTCTTTCATGGTTTTTTCTCCCTTCTAGTTTTTGGGTCTAACCATTTAAATGGGTCTAGCCAGTGGACGGTAATAATATGGACAATCTGACCCATGGCACACAAAACATAAAGAGGCATATTTTCTCTTACATTGCCTAATATAAGGAAACTTGGATAGGGTTTGTCATAGGGATAGTTTTCAATAATTTCTCCAGTGTAAATAACGTGTTTGATTTCATCCAGAGATATCTTACGTGCGTCGCAACGTTTTTGAGCGTGTCTTGTTATTATATATTCACCTCTCTTTATTTTTTGGCGAATTTGTTCAATCACCTTTTCCTTATATCATTTAAATCAGAATATGTCAAGGATTGAGGAAGTTAGACGACAAAAACAATCCCCAACTACATAGAGAATCTTCCAGTAGTCCTGGGTTTTATCGTATTAATTTATAAACTTTTTTCAGATAGTTTTTACAACATGAGTGGTGGTTAATTGGTTGAGGTTATACTGAGGTATTTTGGTCTCAATGCACAAAGAAAAATATTATGCCGATGATGGCTAATATCCCGCCGATGATTTCTTTTTCGTAGTGTTCTATACTGCAGAGGTTTATTTTTGTTACGCCTGTATATG
>MHYY01000043.1:11623-41905 GCA_001830285.1 Planctomycetes bacterium RIFCSPLOWO2_12_38_17
GCCTGTATATGCAATAATAGTGAGCCCAACCATGCTTGAGACGGTGGTTATGGTAAGGATTGTAGAGACCAGAAAGAGCGTACCCCAGTTGAATGTGCTTGCGGCAAGGAATATGGGCAGTATGGCAACGCACGGTGAGCAGCTTAACATCAGAAATAGCGATACGGCGATTGCCTTGTCCGATAGCTTTGTGTGGTTGTGGTCGTGTGCACCTGTTTTTAATCTTCCAATGATGATAAACATGATGCCGAGTATGATTAAAATAGCGCTTGCCAGCGGCTCTAAAAAGGTCTCTGTATATTTTTTTATGTGAAAACCAAGGAATGCTATTATAAAACCAAGAGTACAGGTTGTAACAGAATGACCCAAACCTGCAATAGCGGTAATGAAAGCAGTCTTTGTGAGGCTCCACTTCTGCCCTTTTCCCACAAGCGCAAATGGCATCCAGTGGTTGGGTAACACGGCATGGGTTAATGCTATTAAAAAGGTTGCCCCTATGAGACTGAGTGCAGTCTGATACATAAAGTATTCTATTTATATCTTCCCGGTTATTATATTCCAATAATTGAGATGCGGGCATTATCAGCCGCTTCGATTGTCTCTTCAATATCCAGAATAATAGTCTTCCCCGCCTCAAGCGCAAGAACAGATGCAGAGGATTCTTTCAACGTTTTGATAGTTTCTAGTCCGACGGTAGGTATGTCAAACCGTGGGTCAAAATCGTGTTTACTGACTTTTATAACAATGATATCGTCTTTTCCAAGATTGCTTCCGCGTCGTATGGTTTCATCCGTACCTTCAAGGGCTTCAACTGCTAAAACGACCTTTTCCTTTACCACGATGCATTGTCCGATGCCAAGTCTTGCTATTTCTTTAGCGACATGCCAGCCAAAGTTAATATCTTCCATTTCTTTCTCAGTAGGTTGCTTTTTTGTTAACATGCCTTTTTGTGTAAGTATTTGTGGTACGTAGAGGGTGGAGTTTTGAAGTTCTATACCATCCTTTAAGAGTTCATCAGCCACGGCGCCGAGTAAGCTATGGTCATCTCTCCTTTTTACATTCTTATACCATAGGTTTATTGTCCTGAGGTCTGGAAAGAATCTAATGTTTCTAAGTGAAGAAAACATGTTCGTTTTCGTAAGCCCGCCTGCCATTACTGCCTTGGTTATTTTCTCATTTTTGAATATCTTGATTAGTTTACCAACCTGCGCAACACCTATCCAATAGAGTTTTTCAACATATTGTTCTATTTCAGGGGATGTTTCTCCTTCTATTCCGACGGCAATTATGGGAATTTTGTTTTCCCGCGCCCCTTTGGCGAATAGTATCGGGAAACGGCCATTTCCAGCTATTAATCCTAATTTTTCCATATTTTTATTATGGTCGTGATTTTGAATCTAAAACTATAGTAACTACAAAAAATAAATTGACGTATGGCAAGGCTTCAGCCTCGCTATAAGCAACCCTGAAGGGTTGCCCTACCAGATTATGTTAATTTGCCTTTGACCTTTACTATATTATAGAAATGAAGCTTGAATATGAGTAATTTAGAATATTTATATTTTTGGTCTATTTTTTTGATGATTTTTTTGAATGGGCGCTACGTTTTTCTAATCCCTTTATTCTTTTTTCAAGTGTTTTAATATGTTCTTTCAATTCAGGTAATTTTTCAATTATTACATAACATCTGCGCATTCGGTGTATAGGTAGTGCCGGCGCGCCCAGATATGTTTCGTTATCAGGGATGTCCCGTACAACACCGGAATAGCCGCCAATTGTCACATTATTGCCAATTTTTACATGTCCCGCAATACCAGCCCCTCCGGCGAGTGTTACATGTTTCCCTATTTTTGTTGAGCCTGCAATACCTGCCTGGGATACTATAAGAGAATTTTCGCCAACTTCTACATTATGTGAAATGATGACCTGGCTGTCAATTTTTGTGCCTTTTCGAATGATAGTTTCTCCCAGCACAGCGCGATTGATAGTTGTATTTGCGCCGATATCCACATCGTCCTCAATTACGGTGATACCTACTTGTGGAATTTTATAATAACCTTGGCCATCGGGGGCGTATCCGAAGCCGCTGCTGCCTATTACTGTGTTTGCATGAATGACAACTCGCCTGCCTATTACACTATCATCGTAAATTACAGTGTTAGGATGAATAATAGTGTCTTCTCCTAAGGTACAATTATTTCCAATATAGACACACGGATATAATACAACACGATTGCCAATTTGTGTATTTTCACCTATTGCGACGTATGCATAGATTGAAACATCCCTGCCAATATTTGCCGTTTTTGGAATTCTGGCGGATGTATCAATACCTTTTATATGTGCAGGTTTTTTGTACATCAGCAGTTCAACTAGTTTCGCAAAAGCAAGGTATGGATTTTCACATACAAGGAGATTCTTCCCGGCGTCTTTTAGCTTTGGGGATACAATAACGGCAGATGCATTTGTTTGATGGATTTTTTTAGCATATTTTTCATTGGAAATAAAAGTAATATAACCTTCCTGCGCTTCATCTATGCCCATAACGCCGCATATTTTTACTGAGGGGTCGCCTATTACCGTGCCTCCAACGTATTCAGCTAATTCTTGCAAAGTTTTTTCCATTGATTGACACCTTTGTAATTGATCTTATGAGAAAGAATGTAATGATTAAAAGTATCCATCCGATTAATCCCGTGGCAACCGTGCTATCTCCATATAGCCATTTAGAACTTGTTCTTACTTGATCGAACAATACGGTGTTTGTTTTGGCAATAAAAATCCAACCTGCATGGAGTCCAATGGCGAGATACAGGGATTTTGTCCTGATGCATGCATACGACAATACCACGCCTATCAGAAAAATGCCGATTACTGAGGGCAGAATACCGGTAAAGTTGATGATGATGTTTTTAAAAGATTGATATATTACTGTGAAACCGACAAACAGGTGAATACCAGTGGATACCAATAGTTTTGTTTTAAAGAAATGTAATATGGAAAAAATCAGACTGCTGATACATATTGCGGATACAATCCCCATATCCTTTAAGAGGCTCTGTAATATAAATCCCCTGAAAATTACTTCTTCTATGAATGCGACGAGGAATGCCACAAATAATATTCCTGTTAGTTTGAGTATCAAATCTCCGGGCGATTTTGCGTCTATGTCGAGTGTCATGTTATCGTTGACGCATGAGAAGGCGGTGTATAAAATAAATATACCCGTACCTAACAGAAAACCGATTTTCAGGTGTTCCCAACATCTATCTGTGTTTCGGATGCCGGCGAAAGCGTATGCATTAATCATCAATGATTTTCTGAATAAAAAAATCAGGAGGATGGCTACAGCCATTATAATGCGCCGCATTACCCTACCAAAGTCGTAACTGCCGTGTTTGAAGTTTAGTAAGTCCACCATGAAATGGTTCGAGGGTAAAAAGGGGTCTAATAAAGTCTTTATAAAAGGAGCAATCAGACTGCTCAGAAATAAAGTGAACAAAAACAAGACAAAAAATTTGTTGGATTGTTTTAAATTGTCGAAGAATTTCATTCCAAAATGATATTGTTATGGGGATGAGTTGTCAACTGAAAATAAACTTGCTTCCGGAGAATTTCTATTTTCCCGAGAAAGACACGAAAATGCCTGAATATTATTCCTAAATTATGCAATTGGACGCAGATTAACGCAGATAAACGCAGATAAAATAATGACTTAATTATTTTGTGTTAACTTATTCACTGGGAGAATGGCAATCATTATACATCTCGCTGTCTTATTCCTGCCGTTGTCTTTATCTCAAAATCTGCAAGCAAAGGAAAAGCATACAAAAGATGTAGGTTGGGGTTGAACGAAGTGAAACTCAACAATCACCTATATGTTTGGTAGCATTGACGCCAGGAATTCTACAGAATGGGAATAGGAGTGGTATCTAAAATGTTCGTCGAAAGCAAAAACGGCTTCGATATCAAAATGGTTAATCAGGGCAAAGCTTGTGCAATCCGTAAAACTTAATCTTTTATCTGCTAAATGTCTAAAGATGGTCTTTGCTGCTTCCTCAATATCTTCTGTAATACGGAGAATAATAATATGGCTTTTTTGTATTTCATCCATAAATCCAACAGATACGGCATGACTACCTCTTGTTTTAAGGAGGGTATAGACTTCATCCAATACGTAATCAGAACTGTAGATATGTGCCTTTTCATCTTGAATTTGTTTGTAGATAATTTTTGCTGTAGAGTTAAATTGGTCTTTAGGAACAGTAAGAGCACAGAATGCGCTCGTATCTATAAAGACCTTCAATCTGTACCCTCTCCGTAGAGATATTTGTCATGATGAATGGAAAGGTCTGTATCGGAACAATCCTTTGCTATATCAATAATCCCGTGTAGATTGCATTCTTTTGCTTGATATTCATTCGCACTGGGAATGATTATTGTAACTTTTTCGTGTTCCTTGATATGTATTTTATCCAAAGGTTTAAAAACTCCGTTTTCAAATATTGCTTCAATGGTTTTTGCCATAGCTTTTTCTCCTTTTATTAGTAATTATACGTTTATTGTGTGTTTTGTAAAGGCCAAATTAAGTCCTATGAGAGAAAAAAAGACTTGACAAACACAGTGATTTTTGGTTCATAAGGCTGTATCCTTGAATATTTCATATAAATTCTGAGGAGAAAGCGAATGGCATTATCCTTGCAAGCCAAGCCAAGCCAAGCCAAGCCAAGCCAAGCCAAATAAGACCTATTATCAAATACACGAATTCCTTTTTGCTAAAAGTGGATTGAGGGGAATTATAAACGCCTTTTCTGGCCCAAAAAGCCGGAAAAGGCGTTTTTTGTTCGACAGGATTTACAGGATGAATAACCTGGGACCACGGAGACACGGAGGTCACGGAGAAAGAAAAAGATAAGGAGAAAGGGAGAATCGGGGAAGTATTTGTGTTGGGTTGGGTGAAGCTTGCCCTGAGTTTGTCGAAGGGCGAAGCGCACCCAACAAAAGGGGGAATGGTAAAGATGGGTTCGCTTTCAGACTGTGCCAAATGATTTTTTTTGTTCTAAAAGTGAGGGAGAACCCTTAAATATTGCCCATATTCTTCTCATTTTGTGGCATTTTGTCCATTAAAGTGGGGAAGAAATATCTCGAAAGAGGGTAAAATCGTTCATTTGGCACAGTCTGCTTGCTTAACCCATCATACTTTTCTCATATAAAGAAAGGGAAAAAAAGTGAAAAACGTGCAAAAATTTTGTTATGTGGTATTCGTAGTAATATTCTTAATTGAACTGCATAATACCAATGATTTAAATGCCGAGATAATATGTAAACAATTTACTCCTAAAGAGATGTTTTCAATGGAATGGGGTAGTGATACTGGATATGTGGGGCTACTCAAAGTACCGGGCAATAATTATGGACCACAGAGTTTTGCTATAGATGAAGTAGAACGTAAAATTTATATACTTGATTCAACCAATCAACGCACAGTAATTTATGATATGCACGGCACTCCTTTATCATCTATTCCTATTTCTGAACAAGCTGATGATTTGTGCTTAGGAGATAAGCGGAATATATACGTCCTTTATAGTGCGCAAATGAAAGTAGTTGAATACTCCATTAATGACTCTGTTATTGAAACCTACCCACTTATTAATACAAAATCACCTATAATAGAAATCTGTTACGATAAGGAATATGGGCTATTCTTTGAAACAGCAGAGGGCGCTTCTTACGCCGTCATAGAAAAAGGGATTAAAATTAGTGAAGAAGACCAAAGCAAAAAAAGGTTTTCAGGATGGCACAGAAATAACGATTACTTCTGGTTAGAGAGAAAAGATGGTCAAGGAATGATTAGAATACTTGATTTTGAAGGAGAAATCAAAAATGAAATATCTATCTTGAAAGAGGAACAAAATATTGAAACTCTTGCTTTAATTGGTTTGGATAGAAAGAAGAATATATATATTAGTGTGGAGGAATATACAGACTCTTTTAAAGTAAGGCGATATCTTAGGAAATATAATCAAGAAGGCGCACTCCTTGCCGAAGCAGCAATCCCTTATAGTAACTATGCTTATACATTTACGGACTTGAGAGTGACCAATAGGGGGGAAATTTATCAGATTTTACCAATGAAAGAGCATGTTAAAGTATTGGTGTGGACATTAGATAATACCAGCCTTAAACCTAGTGGTGAATCTGTCGATCAGATATTCTCTTATACTTTTCCTCGTTCTGAAGACTTCTTACCCGGTGACCAGAAAAATATTGATACACAAGAATTGGAGATTGAAAAAGAAAAATATTCTCCTTACGCTGCTTCGATTAGTCGTAACAGTATAATTAGCCGTGCAGAAAGCTATGCATATTATTATTTTTATGTTAGTAGTTCTAATATTACGAGTGGATATTATTGTAGTGGCAAGACTGTAATAACCCCTGTAACCTCATCGGGATGGTATACAGGTGTTTTATACAAATGGGGTGGTTTTACTGGGCTTACCGGTGTTACTTCTTACACGGACTGCAGTAATATTTTCTATAATGAAGGGCTTTCTGCTGGGAAATATGCAGGCGATAAAGATACTACCACAACATTTGGTGTATGCTGTCCCGTTGGAGTTGACTGTTCTGGTTTTGTGTCTCAAACATGGGGGTTAAGTGGTAAAGAAAGTACCGCAAGCCTGCCAAATATATCTGTCAAACTTCCATCTAATGATTATCTCTCAAAAGGAGATATTTTGGATAACACTGGAATTGCTCATGTTAGGTTGTTTGTTCAAAAAGAACTTAATGGTAATTATACTGTTTATGAAGCATCAGCGCGAGACTGGAAATGTTCTATGTATTCTTATTCTGCTTCTGAACTGAGTGGTTACTACCCTTATAGATACAATAAACTAAGTGATGCATTTCAAGTAGGTGCCAAGGTTCAAGTAGTTTCAGATGTAAATGTACGAGATAAACCTTGCACTACATGTGGTTCTACTGTTTTATGCACTGCGACAATCGGAAATACTGGAACTGTACTGGGAGGTCCTCAAGAAGCTGATAATTATGTCTGGTGGCAAATTAGTTGGGATAATGGGACTGGAAATTGCCCCAATGGAACAACAGGATGGTCGGTTGAAAACAATCTTATAAGGACGAGCGGTGGGGGAACCGTCCAGGTTGCAATTACAACCAATCCTACAGGTCTTTTGATTACCGTTGATGGTACGTCTTATACTTCACCGCAGACGTTTAGCTGGGCTACTGGCTCGCAGCATACTATCAGTACTCCAACACCACAATATTCCGGAGACGGGCGTACTCGCTATACTTTTACCTCCTGGAGCGATGGAGGGTCACAAACCCATACGATCACAGTACCATCTTCTAATGCGACTTACACAGCCACATTTTCAACCCAGTATCTCCTCGATACCTCAGTCAACCCCATTGGTAGTGGAAGTATTACCCTCAACCCATCAGGCGGATGGTACAATCCTAATCAGACAGTACAACTCACGGCAACAGCTAACAGTGTGTATACCTTTGCAAATTGGAGTGGAGATTTGAGCGGTAGCAGTAACCCGGCATCCCTAAGCATGACTGGCCCAAAGAGCGTAACGGCAAATTTTATCATAATACCGCCAACGCCAACACCCACACCAACGCCAACCGCAACACCAACAGCGACACCAACGGTGACAGCAACGCCGACAGCAACAACAACTGTTACACCAACGCCGTCTCCTACACCGACACCATTCCCCACACCGTCACAATCACCAACGGTGACGCCAACACCAACACCGGTGATGGGAACAGAATTATATTCAACGAGTTTGTTTAATGATGCTAACCTCAGAGCCTATTATAGGCTTGAAAATCTTAACGACGCTACCGCCAATGGTTATAACCTGACCAACAATAATTCGGTAGCTTTTAACGCCGCTCAATTTAACAACGGAGCTGATTTAGGTTATCCAAATTCAAACAAGTATTTATCAACAACGAGCTTGTTGGGAATGTCCACCGCTACGACAGACAGAACGTATGCTTTTTGGTATAAAGCACCAACAATGTCGGGTGGAGAAACTTATCATAGTAATTGGGGGCATGGTTATTCTGCAATAAAAAATGAATACATTAGTGGAACTCATTGGACTGGCTCTGTTATCAAACATTATGTTGCTTATTCTCATTCAGGCGGCAATGGAGCTTATAACTCAACTCAGTACACTGTTACTGCAGGAACTTGGTATCATTTTGCATTAGTTAGGAGCGGGTCAACGATGTATTCATATATAAATGGTGTAGAACAAGAGAGCAATAGTGCCTGGAATGACGCTACTGGAGCAACAGTATTACCTGATGGATTTAATATAGGAAATGTCACTCGCACTACAGCAGATTGGGGAGTTGGCTTAATAGACGATTTTGCGGTTTTTGATAGGGCTTTAACCGCACAAGAAATAAGTAATATTTATAATGGAGTTACACCTACACCAACACCTACACCAACCGCAACACCAACGCCAACCCCAACCCCAACCCCAACACCAACCCCAACCCCAACACCTACGCCGACACCAACGCCGACACCAACACTTACGCCTACACCAACGCCAACACCTACGGCAACGCCAACACCGACGCCAACATTGGTTGGAAATTTTGTTGTTATAGAGAGCCGAATGACAGGTATAACAAGGGATGAATTTCACAATGAATACGACGATTGTGCCTTGCCACCTGAAAAAACTACTTTTCTTGATACTGATTCACAGGCAACAGTATGGTTTAGTTTTGAGAATTCTACATCCGGAGATGTCTTTAAATGGGAGTGGTATGAACCTAGCGGTGTATTGTACACTCAATCTAATGCTACAAATACGTATACTAATGGTTGTTGGATTAATTATATATATATAAAGAATGGTGGAGCTGCATCAATACCAGGTGAGTGGGAAGTAAAAGTTTATCGAAATGATCAACTTTTGTTTACCGAAGCCTTTACAATTATAGATACCACACCACCTACTGTTAGTTCAACAAATCCAGCAAGCGGTGCTACTAGCGTGGCAGTCAACAAAACCATTTACGCCACATTTAGCGAGGCGATGCAGTCTTCTACTATTAATACAAATACATTTACTGTAAGCGATAGTAGTGGTAATATCGGCGGGACAGTTTCTTACAGTGGTGCGACAGCCACATTTACCCCATCTGCAAATCTAGATTTCAATACAATATATACTGCACGGATTACTACAGGGGTGAGGGATTTAGCCGGCAATGCAATGGCTGCTGACTACACCTGGAGCTTTACGACAATTTCAGTATTACCCACACCAACGCCAACACCTACTTCTGGTCCGTTGAGTTTGAGTAAAAATACTGCATACTTGTCAGGTGATACGATTGTAGCAACAGTTGTTGATGGGGATAAAAATGTAAATGTCAATTATGCTGATGTATTGACTACGGCCCTCAGAGTAACAGGCAAAAATTATAGCGTAGGAACAGACCTTATGCTTGATCTAAAAGAAACAAATGTAAACTCAGGTTCATTCCTTGCAACAATAAGGACAGGTGCAATTACTCAAGGTGGCGCCGACCAGCAAGGAGCTACACATCCTGATAATGAAGGTACTATAAAGACAATACAGTCCGGGACTGCCAATGTGATTTATAATGATACAACGACTTACGCAAGCACTACTTTGACAGAACAAGTAACCTTTAGCAGTTTTGATGCGTCAATAGCATTCGACAAAGATTATTGTGAGCTTGGTCAGTATGCTATCATTACTATGGCTGATGCAGAGAGAAACACAAATTCTACATCGGCTGAGTCTCTCCTGAGTGACGTGTTTATCCAGACAAGCTCAGTTAATAGCACCAAGGTAAGGATGGTTGAATCGGGTGCTGATACCGGGACATTCTTGGGGTCAATAAGGGTTGCTTCCAGTGGCGGTACCACGGAGTTCAGCCAGATCCAAGCGGCAGAAGGCGATACTTTGACGAGTACTTATGTTGATGCGACAAATACGACAGGGTCTTCAAGGACGGTGACGGATACGGCTTTGGTAACGGAAGAAGTAACGCCAATACCCACACCGTCTCCTACACCTACGCCACCACCCACACCGTCACCGTCACCATCACCAACGGTGACGCCAACACCAACGCCAACGCCAGATTGCGTAGGTAATATTACTGGTCAGGTGACGGATGCAGTAACAGGCGATCCGATTGCTGGCGCTACGGTAGCGCTTGTACAGGGCAGTACGCCAATTGATAGTATAACGACGAACGCTCAGGGTGCTTATGCATTCCAGGGTGTTAATTGCGGCGACTATGTTGTTGCGGCAGACGCAACTGGTTATTCACGGTCAATAGCGGATAATGTAGTAGCACCGATTGCGGTGGTTGATGGTCAGACAACAGAGGCTGACTTTAGCCTAACGCCAATTGCACCACCGCCCACATGCGATACTGCAACAGCAATATCTGCACCAGCTTCGGTTACAGTAATGAAGGGCGACAGCACGACAGTCACTGTGACGGTAACAGGTGAAGATGGTTGCAGGGTAGCAAATGATACGGTGAAGGCAACTTCTAATAACACAGGTATAGCCACTGTTTCACCGTCTAAGGTGACGACAGATGCTAATGGTCAGGCAACATTCACGATTACAGGTAACGCAAAGGGTTCTGCAAAGGTAACCTTCAAGGAGACCACAGCAAACCTGAAGACAAAGACAACGGTAGATGTAACGAAGTAAAATAATTGCTGAATCATTATATTGGTTAAGTAGTTAATTTAAGGAAAGGGGCGTCATGCCGGGAGGTGTGACGCCCCTTTCCTTTTCATATAGAGGGAGATATAATTGTTGCGCTTACTTCACCCGCCTACAGGAAACACGGTCGTATTTACAAAGGGAAAATGTTATTGTTTTACGGAAAGACGGTTCGTTGAATTGAATTGACTACACATAGGTATTTAGCTATATTAAATCCCCTGTTTTTTGAGTGTATTTATTTGCCACAAAGACACTAAGGCACAATGTTAGCAGGTTGGGTGAAGCAACCTGTCCTCGACCAGATTGCCAGAGGTTGAAGGCTGGAGGTTGGAGGCTGGAAACGAAGCGGCATAATAAAAAATGCAAAATTCTGATTGAAGCAGAAAGTTTGGTTAATATGAAACAAAAAAAACCCTGGGGCGGACGTTTTACAAAGCAGACGGCAGACTCGGTAGAATCCTTTACTGAATCAATTTCATTCGACTGGCGGTTATATAAATACGACATTGAAGGAAGCATCGCACATGCTACTATGCTAGCCCGGTGTAAGTTAATTACAGACGAAGAGAGGGATAAAATCGTTAAGGGTCTGAAGAGGATTCTGTCTGATATTTCCACGGGTAAATTTGAATTTAAAAAGTCTCTCGAAGATATTCACATGAATGTTGAATCCGCATTGATTGGGCGTGTGGGAGAGGCTGGTAAAAAGCTGCATACTGCGCGGAGCAGGAACGACCAGGTTGCCCTTGACCTCAGGCTCTGGATACGAGAGCAGTTGCGAAATACAATTAACCTTGTCACGTCATTGCAGGTTGAGTTAGTAAAGAAAGGTAAAAGACATTTTAACCTGATAATGCCTGGCTTTACCCATCTTCAACATGCACAGCCTGTGCTTTTGTCGCATTATTTGCTTGCTTATGCGGAGATGTTTGAGCGTGATAAAATGCGTCTTCAGGATTGTCTGCACAGACTCAACAAATCACCACTCGGCGCCTGTGCCATTGCAGGCACAACACTTCCGATTGACCCTGCATATACAGCAAAACAACTTGGTTTTAGCGGGGTTTGTGAAAATAGTATGGATGCTGTAAGTGACAGGGATTTTTGTGTTGAATATGTATTTTGCCTTTCGACAATAGCCATGCATCTTTCGCGATTGTGCGAAGAGTGGATTATATGGTGTAACGACGAGTTCAAATTTGTTGAAATTAGCGATGCATATTGCACAGGTTCAAGTATTATGCCTCAGAAAAAGAATCCTGACGTGCTGGAACTGATACGCGGCAAGTGTGGCCGTGTATTTGGACATTTGATGTCTCTATTGACATTACTGAAGGGATTGCCATTGAGTTACAACCGCGATATGCAGGAAGATAAGGAAGCTGTATTTGATGCAACAGACACAGTACAGGGCTCATTATCAATTCTAGCAGAGCTTGTTATGAATATGAGTTTTAACGAGGAGAGTATGTTGGAGGCGTGTGAAAAGGGATTTATTGATGCGACTGCACTGGCTGAATATTTAGTTAAAAAAGGAGTCCCTTTCCGTAAAGCCCACGAAATAGTTGGAAGTATTGTGCGGGAATGTATCAAGGTCAATTGCCGATTAATGGATTTAAAGCTCGAAGGATTCAAGGCGTTTTCTTCTGTTATAGAAAAGGATGTTTTTAATGTGCTTGGTGTAAAAAACTGCATTAAGAACTACAGGAGTTACGGTTCTACAGCACCGGGGTTTGTTAAAAAACGAATAGCTTATTGGGAAAAGAAACTGAACAACAGTTCACCACGAAAGAACACAGACTAGCACGATGCAGACAGATTTTGAAAGGTTCAGTGTAATTCCGTGAAAATCCGTGGTGCATTATTATTGTAACTACTCAGGTAGATAGACTGAAGACTGAAGGTTTTTAGGGGTAAATCATGCGTGATCACACAAAACTTCGGGCATTTGAGTTGGCTGATGAAGTAGCAATGTTGGTTTATCGGGTAACCGCAGGGTTTCCGAAAGAAGAGTTGTTTGGACTGACTTCTCAAATCCGGCGGGCAGCAGTTTCAGTTCCTTCTAATATCGTGGAGGGTTGCGCTCGTGACAGCGAGGCAGATTATCTCAGATTTCTCAATATAGCCTTCGGGTCATTGAGGGAACTGCATTATCAACTAAATTTGTCGAAGCGTTTGGGCTTCTTGCCCAACGAGGATTCATCTCTGCTTGAACCAAAGGTCGCAGAAACCGAGAAGGTTTTGAATGGTTTGATTCGTGCCTTGCGAGATAATTTATAAACTTCAGCCTTCAGCCTAAACACCTGAGTAGTTACTTGTTATTTTTAAGGGTGAATAATCAATGGATGCTTTTGAATACAGAGGTAAGACGCTCTTTTGTGAGGATGTAAAAATAGAAGATATAATTGGTGATGTTGGTACGCCTACCTATATTTATAGTAAGAATGCAATTCTGGCGCGATATAGTGAGTTAAAAACTGCATTTAGTGATGTAGACACACTGATCTGCTTTTCAGTTAAATCTAATTCCAACCTGTCAATTTGCAGATGCCTTGCACAAGAGGGGTCTGGTTTTGATGTGGTTTCTGGTGGAGAATTATTCCGTGCCATTAATGCAGGCGGTAGTCCGTCAAAGATTGTATTTGCAGGGGTTGGGAAAACAGACAAAGAAATAAAATATGCCCTTGAAAATAATGTTTTTATGTTCAATGTAGAATCAATATCGGAACTTGAACATATTAGTAGATTAGCCGGGGGGCTTGATAAAAGGGCGCATGTAGCCTTAAGAATTAATCCCGATATAGACGCAAAAACACATATAAAGACCACAACAGGGAAAAAGGAAAATAAGTTTGGTATTGATTTTAGCACAGCAGAGAAGATTATCAGAAAATCTTCAAAATATTCGAATGTCAGTCTGAGTGGATTACATGTGCATCTTGGTTCGCCCATTTATACAGTTGACCCTTATGTGCATGCGCTTAAGAAGGTGCTGGTGTTTATTGAAAGATGTAGAAGTACAGGGGTGGACATAGAATATGTGAATGTCGGAGGTGGTTATTGTATCTCTTACACCGGCGAGAAGGTGATAAGATCGGAGGCTTATGCTATAAAGATGCTTCCGATTATAAAAGAGATGCAATGCAAGCTGATTCTTGAACCGGGACGTTATATTATGGGGAATTCCGGGATACTGGTCACAAATGTTATTTACAGAAAAGAAACTGTGCACGGGAAGAAGTTTATTATCTGCGATGCGGCAATGAACGATTTGATACGCCCGGCATTATACGATGCCTTTCACAGGATATGGCCTGTAAATACGAATATCAAATTGCCGGCGGTGGAAAATCCAAAGAGGTCAGTAATAAAAAAAGGAATGGAACTGGTAGATATTGTAGGTCCTGTTTGTGAAAGTAGCGATGTTTTCGCATTTGGAAGGGCATTGCCTAAACTAAAAGAGGGAGACCTTCTGGCAATATTTAGTGCGGGTGCATATGGTTTTACGATGAGTTCCAGTTATAATTCCAGACCGCGTGCGTGTGAGGTATTGGTTGATGGTAAAAAGTATTGTATTATTAGAAAGCGGGAGACTTACGAAGATTTAATAAGGGGCGAAGAATTTACGAAGTGTTAATGCTTTATGGCGAAATATTATCCTATTTTTTTGAATATTGTTGGTAAAAAATGTGTGGTAATTGGCGGTGGAAGTGTTGCGTGGCGCAAAGTATGTAGCCTGATGGAAGCTGGCGCAATGGTAACAGTTGTATCACCCGAATTTTGTTCTGAACTTGAAAAAGAAACTGGAATCGAAAAAATCAGGCAGAAGTATAGCGAGGAATTACTTGGAGGTGCTGTGATTGTAGTTGCTTCTACCGATGATCAGGAAGTAAATAAAAAAGTTTATTATGACGCCGTTAATCTGGGCATTCCGGTAAATGTAGTTGATAAACCTGAGTATTGTTCTTTTATTGTGCCTTCATCTTTTACGCGTGGTGATTTATGTATAAGTATTTCAACAAGTGGGGCAAGTCCTGCCCTTGCCAGCAACATAAGGGCGTATCTGGAAAAACAATTTGGGGATGAGTATGAGAAATTTGTAAAACTTTTATCTGAGATGAGGCGGAAAGTGATTTCTGAGATAGAGGACGAATCTATCAGGCGTGCAATCTTACAACGCATTGCAGGGCTGGACTTTCTTGAGATAATAAGAAAAGACGGTATATCTGAGGCTAAAAGAAAGATGCTGGCGCTAATTTCAGAAAAAATTTTAAATGGTTAAGGAAGCTTGTTGTGGAAATTTGTTTTTTCTTGCAAGATTTTTTGTGAAGTGCTAATATTTTTTATGATGGGGTAATTTAAAAACTTTAGTGTTTATGAATAATTTAATTTATGTAAAGATGGTGACTTACATGATAAAGGCAGGAGTATGAATGAGTGAGCGAACTACTACGCAGAGAATAGATATTAATGAATTAAAATCAGGTGGTTTTATAAAACAAACACAAAAGGACCTTTTTACAGTTAGGTTGAAGGTGCCGGGTGGAAGAATTACACCCGAAAAGATGCTGAAGATAGCAGAAGTTGCCAAAAAATATAGCAGGTTGGGTTACTGTCACCTTAGCTTCCGTCAATCAGTGGAAATTATTGGTGTTCATATTGACGACTTTGATAATGTGATAAAAGAATTATCAACTGTAGGCCAAAAAATTGCATCTTGCGGTCCAAGGGTAAGGGTGCCTACTGCATGTGGAGGTTGTGAGTATAATCCAAATGGCATTATGGATACACAGTCGAAGGCATTAGAGGTTGATGAGAAATTTTTTGGTATACCTTGCCATCATAAGTTTAAGATTGGATTTTCTGGCTGTCCAATTGATTGTACAAGAACACGGGAAATGGACCTGGGATTTCAGGGTGTTGTTTATCCAGAGTGGGGTAAAGATTTGTGTACTGGGTGTACCTTGTGTGCAAAGGCATGTCTTGAGGGTGCAATTGTTTCAGATAAAGAAGGCAGGCCTATATTTGATCTATCAAAGTGTTTATACTGTGGTGATTGTATAAGGGCATGTCCAACGGATGCGTGGAAGGGCAAGAAGAAGGGCTGGCTGGTACGCGTTGGCGGAAAACATGGCAGACATCCTCGTGAGGCAGACCATGTTGCAAATTTTCTACCCGATAATAAGGTAAATGACTTTATTTCTGCAACGCTGAAATGGTATAAAGAAAATGGGAAGCCCAGGGAAAGAATAGGTATTTCTATAGAACGTGTAGGATTGGATAAATTTAAAAAAGAAGTTGTTAATCCAATGCTGAAATCATAGCGATGATTTTCAATGAAAAACAAAAAGAAATTTGTTATCTTTGCCCATAGCGGTACATACGACAAGCTTTATCAGATTGTTACACTTGCTATTACTGCTGCCTCAATGGGACGAGAAACTTATATATTCCTGTTTTTCTGGGCATTGAGGAGATTTGTTAATGAGGAATTTGATTTAAAAAGGTTGTCTTCTGAATTTGGTAGTGAAGGTGAACGCTTAGCAAAGAGAATGCAAGAAATAAATCCCATCTCACTCAAAGAAATACTTCAAGAGGTCAGGAGCATGGGGAATTTGAAGATTTATGCATGTACAGCCGCTGTTAAGATTATGGAATTGGAAGAATCTTTAGTTAAATCAAAGGTGGATGATATACTTGGTTTGCCTGCATTATTGGAAATAGCTGATGGGGCCGAAACACAGCTATTTATTTAATAGAAAGTAATTGGCGTGACTAGCACAACAGCAAAAGAAATTAAGTATGTACCAAAGCAAATCCCAAATAGTTCAATTCTGGACAGGATAGGGAATACCCCCTTATTAAGAATTTCAAAAATTGCAAAAGAATTGAAAGACAGGGATGTAGAAATTTATGCCAAGGCAGAGTGGTTTAACCCCGGGGGTTCTGTTAAAGACCGCCCGGCTTTGCGCATTATAGAGGAGGCTGAAAAATCAGGTAAATTAACCTCCGATAAGATTATTATAGATTCAACATCGGGAAATACCGGTATTGCATATGCCCTAATAGGCGCTTCAAAAGGATACAAAGTAACTCTGGTAATGCCGTTAAATGTAAGCGAGGAGAGAAAGAGGATTGTGCGCGCTTTTGGTGCCGATATTGTATTTACTGACCCTCTGCTCGGTTCGGATGGCGCCATGGTTGAGGCAAAAAAAATTGTTCAAAATGAACCCTCGAAATATTTTTATGCCGACCAGTACAATAATCCTGCAAATTGGAAGGCACACTATGAAACAACGGGCGTGGAGATATGGAAGCAAACAGCCGGCAGAATAACTCACTTTGTGGCTTGTCTGGGTACAAGTGGTACACTTATGGGTACAGGCCGGCGACTGAAGGAATACAATTCCGATATCCATGTGATATCAGTCGAACCGACTACAGACATTCATGGGTTAGAAGGTATGAAACATATGGCAACTTCGATTGTTCCCGGTATATACGCTGAGCTTTTTCCTGACAGAAAGGTATTTATTGAAACGGAAGATGCTTATTCGATTGTCAAAAGGCTTGCCTATGAAGAAGGTTTCTTTGTTGGATATTCTTCTGGGGCAGCCCTTTCAGCATCATTAAAAATAGCAAATGAAATAGAGCATGGTTTGATTGTTACCATTTTTCCCGATAGAGGAGATCGCTATCTTAGTACCAGTTTCTGGGCGTAATAATCTTTTTGAAGATGTTGGGGGGATAATTATTTGTTGTATATCAATAGTGTCAGGCTTCGTGAAATTAAGGATCTGGTTAAGAAGAATTACCCATATGAATGTTGCGGTCTTTTAATTGGTACAAACTTATCCGAGAAAAAGGTAATAGAAGTCAGACCTGTTGAAAACAAGAATAAGGAAAGAACTCACGACAGATATGAAATAGACGGTAAGGATTTTGTTAAAATAGACAAGGAATCAAATAAAAAGGGTTTTAGTATTATAGGTATATTTCATTCTCATCCAGACCATCCTCCGCTTCCATCAGCTTATGATACAGAACATGCTTGGGCTGGATATTCTTATATGATTGCTGCAATCGAGAATGGAGAAAAGATTGATATTAGGTCATGGGTTTTTAACGAAGAAAGAAAGCAGTTTGACGAAGAAGAGATAAGCTGTAAAGACTAAAAAAAAATATGTATGGAGTATAAAATGGCAGACAAAGAAACAGTTCCCGACGGAAAAATTGACTTAAGAGGCGTCCTGTGCCCAATTAATTTTGTAAAAACAAAATTAAAATTGGAAATGATGGATTCCGGACAGATTTTAGAAGTTATACTGGATGATGGTGAGCCCATAAGGAGTGTTCCCAGAAGCATAAAAGAAGAAGGTCACAAGGTTGTTAAAGTGGAGAATATAGAAGGGGCATATCGTCTATTAATAAAGAAAGCATAAAAATATGTTGTTTTCTGATAAAATATGCTTGACTTTTTTTATTGAGAAATATAATATTCTGGGAATAAAAAAAATATTTTGTATTAAATAAAAATGTCTAATTGGAGGTACGAATTATGGAGACGAAGGAAGAAGATAAGTCTTTTACGTCAGAAACTGAAGGCAGAATCTGGTTTAATTTTTCACGTCGAAATTTTTTAACCCTAGCAGGATGGGGCCTGTTTTTTGCGACAATGGGCGCTTATTTAGCGGAGCTTTTCGGTTATAAAGGTTTTTTCTATCCAAAAGTACTTTTTGAACCCTCACCAAAATTCACAGTTGGCGAACCCAAGAGCTTTTCTGAAAATTCTGTTACAACCCTGAGGGCAAGAAAGATATTCGTTGTGCGCGATGGTAATAGCATCAAGGCTATTTCAGTGGTATGTCAGCATCTTGGATGTGCTGTAGAATTTTCAAAAGAAAAAGATATTTTTGAATGTCCATGTCATGGTAGCAAATATTATAGAAATGGTGTAAACTTTGCCGGTCCTGCCCCTAGACCGCTGAATCACTTTGAGATATTTTTGGACGATAGTGGTAAATTAGTTGTAGATACAAGTAAGGTTGTGCCTCTTGAAAGCGAGTTAATTGTATAATTCATGGGATTTTTAAATAGAAAGTCAATGTACTATGAAAGAAGCAACTATACCTAAATCAAAAAAAGGAATAAGGGCGCTTCTGGATTTAGACTGGTTACAACAAAATATTCGTTGTCAACACCGATGTCCCGCCCATATGGATGTGCCTGGCTATATACGTTTGATTAGTCAGGGTAAATACGTTGAGTCATATAAATTAATGAAAGAAACCAATCCTTTCCCCGCCGTTTGTGGATATGTTTGTCCTCACCCCTGTGAAACGAAATGTAAACGAGGAGACTTTGACAGGCCTGTAGCTATTGATGCCTTAAAAAGATTTGTTACGGACTATGTTTATAAAAATAAAATAAAGATTGCACCGCCAAAGGTTGATTTGAGAGGTGAAAAGGTTGCAATAATAGGCGCTGGTCCAGCGGGATTAACTGCCGCAAACGATCTCGCAGGGATGGGCTATAAGGTTACTGTTTTTGAAAAGGAATCACAGGTTGGCGGCATGATGATGTGGGCAATCCCATCCTATAGATTACCACGAGAACAAATAATGTTTGATGTTGGCCATATACTTGCACGTGGTGTTGAACTAAAAACAAATACTCCCATTGGTGGACCTGGCAAGACAATATCAGATTTATATGCAAAGGGATATAAAGCTATGTTTGTTGCTGTAGGAGCTCAGAAGGGAAAGAGGCTTGAAATACCTGGAGAAGAAGGAACTGAAGGTGTTATAGATTGCCTGGAATTCTTAAAGAATGTAAATGCCGGTGACACTAGGAGTCCAGGTAAAAAAGTAGCTGTAATTGGTGGTGGTAATTCAGCCATAGATACTGCAAGGACGGCTATGCGCTTGAGTCCTGAAGTATATATTGTTTACAGAAGAACAAGAGAAGAAATGCCCGCCCTGTCGTGGGAAGTAGAAGAGGCGGAACATGAAGGCGTCAAGTTTCACTTTCTTGCTGCACCAACTAAAATATTGACCGAAGATGGGAAAGTAAAGGCTCTGGAATGTATTAAGATGAAGTTGGGTAAGCCTGACGAAAGTAGGAGGAGAAGACCCGAGCCAATTCCTAATTCTGAATTTACAATTGAGACTGATTGTATTATAAGTGCTATTAGCCAGGAGCCTGATTTAAAGTTCCTCGGTAACAACCATGGTGTAAATGTTACCAAATTGGGCACAGTTGCAGTTGATGATAATCTTATGACTAGCAAAAAAGGGATTTTTGCCGGTGGCGATGTAACTTTAGGTCCAAGTACAATAATTGAATGTATTGCACAGGGGCATTTAGCTGCAAGGTCTATTGATAGGTACATCAGAGGAGTTGATATGAATGAGCCAAAAAAGAAGGCATGGGTAACGCTTCTGGATGGCGAATTCATACTTAGAGAAGAAAATTATGATGCAACGCCACGGCAACAGATGGATATGTTACCTGTAACTGACAGACAAGGAACATTCGATTTAGTTGAACTTGGCTTAACAGAATCACAGGCGCAGGAAGAAGCAGAACGATGCCTAAAATGTGATCTTAGTATTAGTGTTGAAACAAATGAATGTGTTCTGTGCGGTAGGTGTAGTATGGTATGTCCGGTTGGAGCATTGAGACAAGTAAATTTATATGATGAGAGGAAAGAATACAGGCCATATATTAGTGAAGATGGTATTGTTATAAAATACACAGATAAATGTATTCGCTGTGGAAATTGTAAAGATTGTCCTGTAAGTGTAATATCCTTAAAGCGTGTGCTTTGGAAGCCAAACGAAGAGATTAATAAAGTGGTAGTGGAAGTGGAGGAATAAGAGGAGGGAAGTTACTAAAATGAGGAGGGGGATTTGGGAAAAAAGTAATATGCGGAAGGGGATGTTCAGATGAAGATATTTCCTAATTTAATAAAGAAAATAACCGAAAGCGAAATTTGGAAATCTGTATTTCGCCATGGATACGCCGATACATCAAGGAACAGAGTTCTTCAAATCATAAGTAACGTATGGCTGCACTTACACCCTGCAAAGGTGAGGGAACACGGTACAAAAATACGTTTTACATGGTGTATGGGTGGGATTACCTTTTTTTTGTTTTTATTTGAAACAATAACAGGGATTCTTTTGATGTTTTATTATGTGCCCGATGTAAATAGGGCATATGCGGATATGGTTGATTTGATGTATGTGGTACCGTTTGGTAGGCTTTTGAGGAATTCACATCGCTGGGGTGCCCATGCAATGGTAATTACTGTGAGTGTACACATGCTACGTGTATTTTTAACAGGTTCGTATAAACCACCGCGGCAATTTAATTGGGTTCTTGGCGTAGTTTTGTTAGTTCTTACGCTCTTGTTAAGTTTTACCGGATATTTGTTGCCTTGGGACCAGCTGGGATATTGGGCTATTACAGTTGGTACAAACATGGCTCGTGCAACGCCATTACTGGGTCACGAAGGCCCTTTTGCTTATATTTTAGGTATGAAACCAGATAACGATATCCGATTCGCTTTGTTGGGTGGTACTCTGATTGAGGCGCCAGCTTTGTTGAGGGCGTATGTATGGCATTGCATAGCGATACCAGTGATAGCTTCTGCATTGATGATGGCTCATTTCTGGCGTATACGTAAAGATGGTGGTATTTCAGGTCCTTTATAAGGAATTTGAAGCTAATTTGAATTTTATTAGTAAGATTTCATAGGAGTGGTTCCATGGAAGTTAGAGAAAAAAAGGAGATAGTAGAAGTTAAAGACGATAAGGTGTTTGCGTGGCCTAATCTGGTTGCAAAAGAGTTCCTGGCGGCTATCTTTGTAACAGTGGGGTTGCTTTTTTATTCATATATTGTAGATGCACCACTTAGAGAACTGTCAAACCCAGGGCAGGCAGAAAATCCAGCGAAGGCACCATGGTACTTTTTAGGTTTACAAGAGGCACTGGTTTATTTTGATCCATGGTACGCTGGTGTTGTACTTCCAACAATTATTATTATAGGACTAATTCTTGTTCCTTATTTGGATAATAATCCCAAGGGAAATGGTTATTATACGGTTAAGGAAAGGAAATTTGCCGTAACGGTTTTTATTTTCGGATATATATTCTGGTATATCCTGATCTATATAGGTACAGCACTTAGAGGCCCATTCTGGGCATTTTTCTGGCCCTGGGAGCAGTGGACGCATGATTTCCCCACGCCACCACCATTGCATGATATGCCATTACCGCTAGGGATTATTCTCATGATGGGATTTTATTTTGCTGGTTTAGTTCTTCCTGTGTTTTTTAAAAGAGACATTCTGTATAAGTGGGGATTCATTAGATATGTGCTTACAATGGGGCTTCTTCTTACAATGATTGGGACGGTTATTAAAATGGTTCTGAGGTTGGAATTTAGCATTAAGTATATAATCGCAACACCGTGGATAAATATTTGATTTTTTTTAATATCTCATTTTTAAACAACTCCATATTGGGTGAATTATGAGCATACAAAGATTAATTTTTTTCATTTTGAGTGGATTATTTTTTATAAGTTCGTCTTTATGGCTTAAAGAGGAATTTGATCCAAAATGGGAAAAATATCAGAAGGAATATTATGAAGTGCAGTTGGTAAAAGCTGAAAAAGAGTATGAAGCGGCAATTTCTGTTAAAGAAAAAGAATTGTTGAGTAAGAAATTGGCCTCGTTGAGAAGACCTGTCTATGCGGTTAAGCAGGTCCTACTAAAGGGTGATTATAGTTGGTCTAAGCAACAGAATGGCGATAAAGTTGACAGGTGTATGACCTGTCATATTGATGAAGAAGCGCTAAAACATTCCCATCCGATGGTAAAAGATTTTCCGTTTGATATATATGGATGTTCTGTTTGCCACGGTGGTATTGGCAGGGCACTGGATGAAGAAATGGCACACGAAGGAATGTATTATCACAAACGACAAATGATACAACGAATGACCAGTGCTGATCCGCTGTTTAAATTCTGGGATGAGTTAGCTATATTAACCCCGGAAGAGACCGATCCAAATCTGAGAACAGATATGGGAGATTTTAAAAAGTATTTTATTACAGGTGAAAAGGCTATATATGTTGGTAGTCAAAAATGCCTCAAGTGCCATACAGGTTTAACTTCTCCTCATGTGGAGAGATGGAAGAGAATTAAATTTAAGACCTTTGAGCATGTTAAGGAAGCGCCTGATTACATTGCTGGTAATGAAGAATATAGAAAAAAATGTTTGAAATGCCATACTACAGGTTATGATGAAACTACTGGTAGATATTCAGAAGAAGGTGTAACTTGTGAGGGATGTCATGGAGCAGGTGAAGTATTTAGTTACTTTATGGATATAGGCAAGGCGATGGAAGGCCAAAAGCTAGCAAAATTGGGGACATTCGGGACACCTTATAATATTTGTGGTCCATGTCACCATACTCGTAACCATGAGATGCGCCTCAAATTTTTTCAGGAAAGAGGTGGCGATGACGAATGGTTTTTCCCTCAGCATACGACTCCATATAAGACAGGTTTAACTGAAAAAGGTGATGCTTCAAAATCGTTGCCAAAAATTTACTGATTTTATTTAAAAATAATAAGATGATTTATTTTTATATAACGTTTGCGGTTAAAAGGTAAGGAGACTAAAATGAAATTTTTTAAATTAGGGGCGATTTTTCTTATCGCTCCTATAGTATGGATGTTGCAGTCTGGAGGTTTGCAAGCTCAGACTGAAACAGAACTGAAGGAAATGCAAAAGAAGGCTATGAGCTATTACGATATCTTGTATCCCAATGATACGCTGAAAGATTGGTTTACAACGAATGTCGGATTGGAGAAAGGTGCTGGACCGTGGCAAAATATATACAAACCGGTACCTTTGCAAATGTACTGGTTTCCAGTGAGACATTATGTAAAGCCTGATGGGACATACTATGATCAGCTATTGGAAAAATACAAACCAACTGACTGTGTGAAATGTCATGAAGAGGTTACACCCGGTTTTGTACATGATTGGAAAGATTCAACACATGCAAACCCTAGGAAAAATCCTAGGATTGCTGAAAAAACACAGCAGATTGAGAAACTTATAGGTAGAGAACTTAAGGAAGTGACCTGTAGTGATTGTCATGGTAAAGACCATAAGGAATTGCACATGGCTACTCCGCAGACTTGCGGCGAATGTCACCCTCAACAAACAACAGAATTTATGAGTGAGGCTGTTCGTGGGCGCCCCAATCACATTGAAGGTCTTGCAGCAAATGTAATCCCACCATGGTATCCAGAGATGGCTCGTAGGGGATTCCCGGCGGGGCAGTTTGGTTGTGACCTATGTCATGCGACAGACAGATGCAATATTTGTCATACGAGACATAAATTTTCAGCAGCCGAGGGCAGAAGACCTGAGGCTTGTATGAGCTGTCATATGGGTTTTGACCACCCAGACGCTGAAACTTATGGTGAATCAAAGATGGGTTATATATATCATTTAGAAGGAGAACACTGGGATTGGGAGAAGCCACTTGCAGAGGTTGTTCCCGGTAAAGACTACAGAACACCAACTTGCCAATTTTGTCATTTTGATCAGGGGGATGGAAAGTTTGCTCATAACCCTGTGACTAAAGGTGTGTGGAGAATGGGCACGGTTCCACCAACCGGAGTTGATTTTAAATCGTCACTCAAAGACTATCCTTATGGTATAAATTTGCCTCCTCTAAATTATAAACTAGATGTGTATTCACCAGATAATAAAAAGAGGTCGGATCAATGGGTAGCAGTATGCAGCAAGTGCCATAGTCCAAGATTTGCAAGGTTATATCGTGAGAATTTAAATGATTTCATGTTTGAGATGTGGAAGCATCAGGATAGGGCTCAGGCAATCGTAGATGAGATTGCGGCATTGGATGCCTTTGAAGTACCCATTAAGGAAAGAGATATTTTTCCTCTCGGTGATATACTTGCCGATGCCCTTGGACCAGGATTATTGGGTGATGCAGTTTACAATGCATTCAAAACTACTGGTGGAAAGGTTCCTGTAATTGGGCCTATACTTGGATTGTACGGCGTGTTCTTTACAGGTAAACACAATCCATCAGAGCTTGAGATAAATTATGCTCGTATGTGGTTTGGTGATAAACTGCACGGGTATAAAGGTGTTGCTCATGGTCAGCAAGATATTGCATGGTGGTATGGCGCTGCGAAGGTATATCAAGAAATTAATAGGCTTGAAAGTCAGGCAACGTTGCTTAAGCAGGCAAAGGAAGTACGCAAACTTTTGGATACAAAGAGTAGGAAAAATGTTGCTGGCATGGTAGGTACAATTATAGGTATAGTCGCTGTTCTGATGTTTGGAGCTGCAATATGGAAAAAGAGGCGTGAAAATAAACGCTAAAATAATTTTAAGAAATTGGTTTTTTCAATAAGAAAAGAAGGCATCTTTTAAAGGATGTCTTCTTTTTTTGTTTATAGAAAGCCCATTTCTTCTGTGAATAGTGGAGATATTTATGTTAGATCGTCTGAGAAAAAGCGTTTTAAGTTCTATACAGTTTGGTGCATTTCCATATAATTTCAAGAATGAAGAAGATGCATACCGTAAATCAAGTATTGTGATTATGGGTGTACCATTTGATGGGACTGCAACTTATCAGTCTGGTACTAAGTTTGGTCCCAATGCGATGTTAAATGCATCTGTGAATCTGGAACCTTACGATGAAGAATTAGGTGAAATTTATAAAGTTGGAATTTATACTATAGGTACAATTAATATTGAAGAAATACACACAGAACCAAAGGAAGTGATTGATGCTGTTTATTTTGCTAGTAGAGAGGTTGTGAAAGATGGTAAATTTTTAGTAACGTTAGGTGGAGAACATTCAATTTCACAAGGAGTAATTAAAGCCTACAAAGAAAAATATAAAAAATTATCTGTGCTCCAATTAGATGCACATCTTGATTTAATAGGACAATTTGGTGGCACGCGATTTAGTCATGCAAGTGTTTCGAGGCGGGTCGTAGAAGACTTGAAGTGTAAAGTAACAAGTTTTGGTGTCAGGGTGGTTTCCAGGGAAGAGTGCGAATTTGTAAAAAAAAATAAAACTTCTGTTTCGGTGTTTTACGCCAGAGAAATACATAATAATGATGACTGGCATGACGAGGCTATAGAAACTTTAGAAGATTTTGTGTATATTACACTAGATGTTGATGGTCTAGACCCTTCTATAATGCCTGCTACTGGTACCCCTGTTCCGGGCGGTTTGGGGTGGTACAGGACAATAGATTTCTTACGTAAGGTGTATAGGGTCAGGAAGGTAGTTGGTTTTGATGTGGTAGAATTAAAACCAAACCCAGGAGATGAATCTCCCAATTTCTTAGCGGCAAACCTTGTATATAAAAACATAGGATTTTACAAGAAATATACATCATTATCTAAAAGATAATATGATGAAAAAAGGTTGCCTGTTTATTCTATTGTTTTTATTACCATCTGTTGCTTTCCCAGAAACTATTTATAATTTGTCTCCTGATTTGAAACTTTCCTTAGAAAATCACTTACGAATTTCAGGAAATACCTTTGGTAACAATCAAGACCTTGATAGCGATGTAAGTGACGAAGTTTCTTATATAGGTTATGCCCATGATACAAGTCTTAACATAATGAAATATATTTTTTATTTCTGATACCGTAAACTATCATATGAATGTATACAGAATTAATTCATACATAAAATGGGTGTTGTTATTTGTATTTTGTATATTATCCGGCTGCGGTAGTAAGGCAGAATATCATAATGAGGAGGGCCTTTATCTTTATAACCAGAGAAAATATGATGATGCGATTACTGAATTTAAAAAGGCATTAGATTATAGTCCAGAATATTACGACGCCCATTATCATCTGGGAATTTCATACTATGCAAAAGGTATGATTGACGAGTCAATAACAGAACTTAGAAAAGCAATTGACATAAATCCAGACGAGCCAAAGGCACATTATAATATTGCATTTGCTTATGTGTATAAAGAACGGGTTAATGAGGCAATTCTTGAATATCAAAAGGCTATAGAGCTATATGCAAAAAGAAAGGATAAAAAAGAAGCGGAAGGTTATCTTTATATGGCAGTTGCATATAGTTTAGTAGAAAAACATGATGAGGCGTTTAATGCATGTAAAAAAGCAATAGAAATCTCCCCCGATTTAGAAGACGGACACTATTTTCTGGGGGTATGTTATTATAAAAAGAATATGCATGACGAGGCTATTGCCGAACTTAAGAAAGCAACTCAGTTAAACCCCAAATCAGAAAAGGCACATAGCATTCTTTTTACAATTTACGATAAACTTGGAAGGACTGAAGAAGCAATAGAGGAAGACCGTGTACTTAAGCAAATAGCGTCAGTAAGGAGTCAGAGGTGAAAGATAATATAACCGACAGCAACAAAGAACGTGATTTGAAAATACTTGAACAAGCCCTTACATTAGAAATAGAAGCGACAAGAAAGTATCACGAGCAACACGATGTTGTTAAAGACCCGGAAATTCATACATTGTTAGAAGGCTTGCATAGAAATGAAATTGACCATGAAAGGATTATTCGTGATCACATAGCACGATTAATTGGGAGTGGTATTGACAAAGTATGATGATGAAATGGGGATTGTTAGTGATATTTTTCAGTAATGTCTTAATAAAATTTCCTAAGGATATTAACCATTTGAAAAGTAGTAAATAAGATGATAGGTCACGGCTATTTGTCTGTTATAAAGATGGTTGAAATCGATCTCGAATTTGAGAAGGATGCAGTGAACATATATACTGAATTCGCAGAGAAGGTTCACGACCCAAAAATTAAAGAAATGTTTATCAATTTTGCAAAGGCTGAAACAGGGCATGTTAACGGTCTTCAAAAGTTGATGCAGCGTATCAGAGACGGCGAACACGAAGTAAAATTTTATTGTCCTGTTTGCGGCTGGACAGTTAATTTTGAGAAAAAACCAAAAGTCGGAGACCATGCGCGGTGCCGCATGTGCGGCGTTATATTCGAATTAATTGAAATTGGCGGAGATTACGATATTAGAAGAGTATAATAAGTTTTATAGCATTATAATATTTTGATGTTAACTAAAATATTTTAAATATGGATATAAGGGTTTATCGAATCTCTACCTGCCACTGGTGTGATAAGGTAGAGTCTCTCCTAAAAAGATATAATGTAGGCTTCAAATCAATCGTAATAGATTTGATGGAAGGGGAAGAGCAAGAAAGAGCTATTGCTGAGGCTTACCATCTCAGCAAGCAACGTTCATTTCCAGTAACCTACATTGATGGTGCATGTATAATAGGATTTCATGAATCAAAAATAAGAAGCATTTTAAAATTACATGCCGGAGAAGATGAAGATAAAGAAAGTAAAATTAAAAGTGCTGTGGAAATTTCTCGTCTTACTCTAGATGGTGTGGAATATAGAAAGACCATTGAAGAACTGCGCCAATGGCTGGAACGTGAGGCGATAAGTCATGGTTATAATATTAATCCGGATAAGAATGTGATTGAAGAAATTATTATAGGGCTTGCAAGAAACGAAAAGAGATATGGATACAAGGCATGTCCCTGTCGCTTGGCTACAGGAAAGTACCAGCTGGATTGCGACATTATTTGTCCGTGTTCTTATTGTTTTCTGGATGTGGAGAAAAATGGTAGGTGTTATTGCACACTTTTCGTATCGGATCGTTATATTGCAGGAGACCCTTCTTTGCCACAGTATGTGCCTGACTCAAGAGAACGTGACGATATAAGAGAAAAAGTAGCAAAAGATGTTAGAAAAGAGGAAGAAGCATCAATTGTTGACACACCGTATTATAAAGTACATACAAAAGTGGTAGGTTTTTTGCAGGATTCAGCTGATAGAAATAAAGCCAAGATAATCTATGAGAAAATAGTTAATGGTTTGGATATATCCAGTTCATCCGTTCAGTGGAGTGAAGATACATCCCATGTTAGTACGACAATAGAAGACACAAAGGTTGACATAAAACTAAAACAGGATGCCGATTCGTATGTTTATATTATAGCCTGTAGTGGTATTAAAGGAAAAGGGACAATCGGCGAAAAAATATTTCGAAGGATAGATTTCACGGGGCATAAAAATAAACTCTTTGAGTGTTATATAGTTATAAGGCATAAAACTCTATTTGATGGTGATGAAAAAGAGGTTCTGCCACAATTTATGTCTTACAAAAAGAAATATAGTAGTGAACTCAAGTTTATTACTGGTGGATTTCCAAATCCAATTAATATTTCTGCATGGTTTGAGGCAGAAGATGCTGATAAGGATACATTTTTAATAGGTTCTGTTGATCCCGGAGATTATATGTTTGACAAGATTGTAGAAGATATTGTTATGCTTGAAACAGATTATAATCTCCTTGGTATAGAGAAACAAAGGTATATTTTATCAATGGACAAACTGGATGTCCTGGAGTCTAAGGTTGTGTCTAAAATGGGGACAATCAGTATGAGCTTGCCGAAGTCGCAGCCAGAAACATTAAAAGCATGGTTACATGAGTTAAGTAACAACTTTGGTGAGATTTCAGGTATTACTGAAGAAGCCCGACAAAGAATGAACTATACAATCTTAAAGAGAGATGCAATTCGAAAGATTCTTAAGGATTGGGGAGAAAATAGCAAGCTTCAAGGTTATCCATTGGTGTCAAAATTCTTTTTGGATAAAGTAGAGGGTCTTAGTGAGCAGTATCAACGCCTTTTTACACGCATTGATAGCATACGCAGGGAGATGACTGACTTGATTACAATGTTACGCACCAAAATAGACCTCTTCTTACAGGAACAGAGCCTGGAGCTTCAACGGAGCGTAGACGAAACAACAAAGACTCAGATGATAATGCAGCGTACGGTAGAAGGTCTGTCGGTAATAGTTCTTTCCTATTATATAATACATCTGGCAGGGTTTATTTTTGAAAGTCTGGAGGTAAGCCATGTCATTCGTATACCTGTCGCAACCGTGAAAGCTATATTTGTACCGATTGCTTTTGCAATAAGTTGGTATCTGACTTTTCGCGCTAGACAATTAATAAAAAAACACACTAAAAATAAATCAAAATAGTTTAATAAACTTGAACCAGTAGGAGGGGAATAATAGTGGAAAAGGATATTGCTAAAATTGTAATTAACGAAGGACAGATTAGAGGCAAACTGCTTGAATTGTCTAAGACGCTGATTAATGACTATAAAGAAAAAGACTGTACAATTATTGCCATTCTAAATGGGAGCCTTGTATTTCTTGCGGATTTGATACGTCTGATTCCCTTCCCTGTAAGGTTGGATACTGTTGATGCAACCGCATATGGTGAATCCACTTTTCCTAAAGAAGACCCCAAGATTATCCGTCAGTTTAAAATAGATATTGAAGATAAACATGTATT
>MHYY01000043.1:41911-62630 GCA_001830285.1 Planctomycetes bacterium RIFCSPLOWO2_12_38_17
TTTAAAATAGATATTGAAGATAAACATGTATTGGTTATGGACGATATTATTGATACCGGTAGCACCATGAAGAGAGTCCTTGAAGATATAAAAAGATACAACCCCAGGAGTCTTAAGAGTTGCGTTCTTTTAAGCCGTATCGGAAGGAGGCGATATAATATTAAGCCTGATTATTGCTGTTTTGATATTGGGAATGAATTTGTAGTGGGGTATGGGCTGGATTATAACAACAAGTATAGGAATCTACCATTTATTGCAATACTAAAGGATGAATGTTACCGTCGTAATGCCTGATGTAATTTGGGAAACTATAGTCAACGATTTCACCGATTTCCAGATTCAATTTTCTTTTAATAATGGTTTAGTATTTGTAGTCGTTAACTATAAAGAGGATAACGTTATTTGAAAGCCGTTTTCGTACATTTATCTGGAAGCCGACGCGGGAGTACAGAACTATTAGCGATTAATAAGATAACAATTGGTACTAATAGTTCAAATGTACTTCGTTTTAACCCGGATATTGATAATAAAACATCAGCATATCATGCCGAAATAGTATTAAAAGAATGTGATTATGTATTGCAGGATAAAGGGAGTGAGAATGGAACGCTTGTAAACAACAGACCGGTCAGTGAAATAGTATTAAAAGATGGTGATTTAATAGAATTCGGCGCTGGTGGTCCAAAGGTCAGATTTAGGGTAAAGACAGATGAGGCTGACGTATGTAAACCATGGACAGAGGTATTGGAAGATTCACTGGGTATAGCGCGTTCAACCCAAAAAGGGCGTCTTAATACTGCAACGATATTTTTAAGACAACTTCTCTGGGAGGCGTTTACTCAATCTTCAAGACCTGTTAAATTCGGTATTATTACTTTTTTAATAATCGTTTTTAGCGGTGTTGTAACGTATTTTTACTTTCAGTATAAGGGATTATCTAAGATTGTAGAAAAGGTACGAATCCTTGAGATTGAGCGGTCTGTTGCAGAGAATATAATCAAAGAGTACAGCGGTGGAATTTGCCTCATTCAGGGGACATTTTATTTTATAGATGAAGCTACAGGCGAACCACTGCCTATGATGGGAAGGGGTTCTCGGGGAATTAATGAATATACAGGCAGCGGGTTTCTGGTTAGTAAAGATGGTCTAGTACTTACTAATCGCCATATTGCAGAGCCGTGGTGGGAGATGCAGACATCTCCTTACATTCAACTTGGACCGTCAATTAAACCGATGTTTGAATTGTTCAGGGCTTTTTTCCCTGGTATTAAGGAACCTTTTAACCTGTCTGTAGTGAAGATTTCAGAAGATGTTGACGTAGCGTTGCTCAAAATCGAGAAGAAAGATATAAATATACCCGTTCTGGAATTGGATATTAGCGTAGGTGGAGCCGTGGTCGGCGAACCCATAATCTTGTTGGGATATCCAGCAGGTGTCAATGCTATTTTTGCCAAAACAGACCCGGAGATTGTAAAACAACTTTTTAATATACCATTTGTTCCTCTGGTACAGGAACTCTCAAACTGGGGTTTGATCAGACCACTTTCAACTCAGGGGCATTTAAGCGATGTAATGCACAACAGAATTGTTTATGATGCCCAAACAACATCTGGTGGGAGCGGGGGACCTATTTTCAATAACAATGGTAAGGTAATAGGCATTAATTATGGGGTCTTCCCGGGGTTTAGAGGTTCTAATTTTGGAGTTCCAATTAAATATGGTGCAGAAGTCATTAATTCTGTGACGTTGAATAAAGGAATTGAGAAATGAATTGTTTTGGCTATGTTTTAAGACAATCTGGATTGATGAGAAAAAAACTGATTTTAGGATTCATCAAATTATTTTCTTGTAATGGAAAGTTTGGATTGGTTACTCAAATTGTTTTGTTTTCCATTGCAGTAATTATGTTTTGTAATATATTATTCGCGCACTCGGACGTCCCACCCTTGTATTGTCTCGGCGGTGGGGTTGATAAATTTAATGTAATGTACGCAGCCCCCAGTTCATATACCTGCGCTGTTTTGGGTTGTCATTATCAATATACGGTTAATTCAGGTAAAGGTAAATTCAGACTGTACGTATTAGATAAATGTAAACCCGGAGAAACTGTTGATATCCTCGTAACATTTGAAAAAACTGATACGGAGTTTCACGGTTTTCAAATTGCAGCACAGGATAATTATTTTAACAGATTAATAGGTACGTTTATTAATGTTGGTGATGATGAGGATACACAGATTGAGGCCGGAGGACGTTTTGCAAGCCATACCAAGAGAGGAACTGGCCAAAAATTCTGGCATGTTAAATGGCAGGCACCCCCTGCCGGTTTCTGGGTGGCTAATCCTGTGAAGTTTTATGCGATGGGGGTCGAGGCGAATAATGATGAAACATCAATGGGTGATTATGTATATAAGGCAACCAGGCTGATAGTTGTGGAATCAAAGAAGACGCCAAAGCCACAGGTACAACCTATTAAAAAGAAGTAATTTCAATGAGCGTGGTATCTCATGTTACATTAGAAGAGAAGATGAAAATAAATTCATATATTTCCCGTTTAGTAAAAATCAGTCGGATAGATTTTCTGACAAAATTGCTGAGTTTAGTTTTTGGATTTATACTTGTGACTGGGTTATTCAGGGCGGCAAGCGCTTCACAGCTTGATTTTTCATGGAGTGCTCCCAATACATACATCCATAATGAAGGCACCGGCGGTGAAGTTACATACATTATATGGTTCTACAACCTTGGCAATACAACCGATAAGCCTATATTAGTTCCGATCGAAGTCTTCCTTGCGACCGATACAGGTGAGAAACATCTCGATACCTATTATCCGGAAATTATGGAACATGTGGCGAAGCTGGATGCCGATTATATGGGTAAGAAGTATTCGTATGCTGCAATTGCAAAAGGAGAACTGGCTCCAAAGGTAATCAAGAATTGTGTTGCGATGTTTGAAGATGTGGACCCAAAGGCTAGACGCCTCGATATCTATGTAACAGGCATATCACATTTCTTTTTCTGGCGGTGGAGGATGATTGATTATTCGTATAAGATTACTTACGAAAAAGAACAGAACTACTGGAAACTCATTGAGCATGGAATGAGTAAGGACTCTACCCACCGTGCGCATGAATTTGAATCAAGGTGGTGAATAAAAGTTAAGAATTTGTGCGGATACGTACCACCTTTATTATGCCTATTTAATAGCCATAATTACCTTGTTAAGTGCTACTATTACCCCTTTTCGGTTGTCTTTTTATCTTTTTATTCTGTACAGAGAGGTTAATGCATTTGATGTTTTCAGGTCGCCAGGATGGAGAAATGACGCCCTTGTGATGGTAGCGTTTTAATAGTGTACCCCATGTAATGTGAAAATCTCCGTATCGGTCGTTTATCATGTCCATTGCTTGTGTGGCAGCCTGCCTGGTCTTATCCGTTCTGAAGAGTGGTATTTGAATCATATTTTTAACAAGATTGCTAATGCTGACGCCTATTAATCTCACAGGTTGTTGTAATTGTACTGTGTTTAAAATGTTTTTAGCGATAATGTGGATATCAATACTGTTGCTTGTATGTATTTTTTCTGTGCTGCGTTTGGTGAATGTATAGAAGTCTGGATAACGGAGGGTGAGGGCTATTGTCCTGCCAGTGTAGCCTCCGCGGCGCAAGCGGCGGCCTACCATCTCCGATAATTGAAGTATATATCGTTCCAGTGTTTCAATATCGCTTACATCCCTGTCAAGTTTCATACTGTGGCCAACCGACTTGGCGTCTGGTTCTTGTTCCAGTGGTATTACCGGACTGTAGTCTATGCCCTGCGCCATAAGCTTTAATCGTTCTCCAATTATGCCGAATTTGTTTTTCAACAGTCTTATAGAGGCTCGTCTCAGTTCACCACACGTCTTAATTCCCATGTCAGCTAAATATTTTTCTATATGTTTACCTATGCCGCAGAGTTCCTTTACGGGCAGGTCTTCTAGTATTTTTTTGACATCTTCTTGTTGAATGACAACAAATCCATCCGGTTTTTTCATGTCGCTAGCAAGTTTCGCCATGAGTTTATTTGGGGCGATGCCAATAGAGCAGGTTAATCTTTCAAATTCTTTGTGAATATCTATTTTAATTTTCTTGGCAATTAATTCAGCGCTGCCAAAGAGTGAAACAGAACCTGTAATGTCCAGAAATGCCTCGTCTATGGAGTAGACCTCCACAATAGGGGTATATTGCCGATATATCTCAACAAGCCGGCAACAGGTATTCGTATAACGACTCGTATCGCCGGGAACGAGGATAATGTGCGGGCACAACCGTTTCGCTTCATATTTGGTCATGCCAGTCTTGACTCCATAAGCCCGAGCTTCATAGGAAGCTGTAGTAACAACAGTCCTCTCGTTCGAGCCAATAACCGCAACTGGTCTTCCCCTGAGAGACGGATTGGTTTGCTGTTCCACAGAGGCGAAGAAGGCGTTCATGTCAATGTGTATAATAGTTTTTTTGTTCATTACGGTCATGTTATAATTTGTAGTGATGTGAAAAACAGAATTAACCTGCGGTTTCTACAGAATGAAGCGTCCATACCAGTGTATCAGTATTATATGATAATGAGAAAAGGCTATTGCTGTCTGTAACTGCAAAATGATGGATGTTTGCCTTTCCTATTCGTTCCGTCCATATGTATGTAATCTCCTGTATGTTGTATTTTCTACCATTCCATATAAACCACACTGGTTTGAGTTTCTTTTTATTATCGCCAAATATGGCGCCTACCTGAATCATTTCATTAATTTCCGTAATCATGGTTTTCTGAAAAAATTATTTTTCTAATTGTCTTATTACTGCAGTGACCTTGCCGATAATATGTATCTCATCCTGTTCATTTTTTACGGTAATCGGCTTCATATCAGGATGTTCAGGTTTTAGCTGGATTATATTCCCTTTTTTGTAGAATCTCTTTACCGTCGCTTCATTGTTTACAAGGGCAACCACAATCTCACCGTTATTAGCTACAGGCTGCGGTTTGACAAGCACAAGGTCGCCTTCCACAATATTTGCGCCTATCATGCTGTCTCCCACTACCCGCAGGAAAAAGGCATTATTGCTACGGCATATCGCCTTATCCACAGAGAAGTACCCTTCGATATCCTCTATTAGAGGGTGCGGTGAGCCTGCCCTGATTCTTCCCACAATTGGAACAGTTATTAATTCCCGATTTCTTGCAGATACATCAACAATCTCAACAGCCCTTGGGCTATTAAACTGTTTTCTTATATAACCCTTACGTTCCAAGATATCGAGGTATTTTTTTACAATGTTGGTGCTGGAAAGTCCAAGCCCATCCATAACCTCGCGCAATGTGGGTGGGTATCCCTTTTCCTGAAGGTATTCCTTTAGAAAGGATAAAAATCCTGCCTGCTTTTTAGTTAGTTTAGTATCCATAATTGTAAGGTGAACATGTGTTCACCATTATATTTTTTATCCTCCCACTGTCAAGCCTTATCTGATAAATTATTTGAGGCATGTATAATTAGACTTGACACCGTTGTATATATTTGTAGTATGTAACTTTACTTTTTATGCACTGTAATTTAACCTAAAGTTCTTATTTTTTACTGGGAGGAAATGTTATGCAAGGTTTTGATAGAAGGAGATTTTTAAAAACCATTGGGGTTTCGACTGTTACCGTGGGATTGGCCACTGCTACGGGTGCTTTAAAAAGTGTCAGCGCTGACGAGGTGGATTGGTTTCAGAACGTTAATCGCGTAAAAGACCCTCTCAATAAAACCCCAAAGGAGGAAGGTCATGCCCCGGTGGTCCAGTGGCCCATAAACATAAAGAACGGCGAACCATTTAACATGGACATTCAAATTGGAGAGACCCTTCATCCCATGACTGCAGGTCATTATATACAGTGGATTGAGGTCTATAATGGAATCGAACTCATTTCAAGGATAGAATTCTCACCGCTCTGCCCGCAGGCAAGGGTAACTGTGCCTATGGTTGTCAAAGAGTCAGCCACATTACGAATCATGGCTCGCTGCAATCTGCATGGTATATGGGAGACGGTAAGAAAGGTTTCTGTCTAGTGTAAAAGCAAAGGCAAGAGTAAAGACTTGTCCCTATGCCCTTCTTGCTTGCGGCTTCACTTGCTACCGGTATTGGAGGTGTCACTTCGACAGCTAACGCTCGGGGTAAGTGGACGTGAAGCCATCCGCGGGCTCACGGTACACTCGACCCCGTTGTTGTGCCTATTTGCTCTTCCCCTTCAGGCGTAGGCACATGCGGGAAGGTGACGACATCTCCACTCGCAGACAGGATTGCCTCACGACATAGCCGCGCGAAATCCGAATTAGGAGAGCTAGATAGATGCCGCGACACTTGAAACAGGTCGGGGGTCCGCACAAGCGCACATCCTATCCGCTTGGCAGCCGTCATGCATTTGTTCGTAAAGAACTCCTTGCGCTCCGCCGGAGCATTCAGACGCGCGGCATTGCCAAAGAGAACGGGTTTCGCCATATCTTTGACGCCATCCCGCGCAAAGTCTTCGTGGATGTTCATTTCGAGTTGTCGGAGCTTGTCAATATTGATCGGTTTATTGTCCTTCCCCTCTGCTTCACCGATGAATCTTCCCTCAGCGGATTCAAAGACAACGTCAAACTCGCTGTCGCTCTCTCGGAATCGCGACGCTGTAAAGCCAAGCAAGACAAGCGCTCGAATAATCGCAGTCTCTAAGATGTGCCCCTGTTCATAGAGCAACCCCTTAAGAAGTGCCTCCTCATTAAGTCGCTGTTTAAGGTCGTCCTCCTCCTTCTGCAAGACAAGCTTCCGCTGCTCGAGACGCAGTAACTCCTCATTAATCATGCGCTCAGCAGGTAGATCAAACACCCTGTCCTTTGCCCAGGCGGGCTGTGGTGTTCGTGCCGACTGCGAATGAAGCAGCTCGTCAATTCCGCAGATGGCTTCAAGGAATTGTTGACCAAGAGCAGTGGCCTTCTTTGTCCAATAGGACTTGTCGTCCTTGTCGGTCAATAGACCGGGGATCTTCGCGAACGGAATGTCTGGCAGGAGCACGAAATTTCCCGTAGATCCTTTGAGTTGGACAATCGCACCGAATACGTATTTGCGGTCCTTCGAGAGGACAAGGGGTGTGGTAACGGTTCCGGTAATCATCCCCTTGTAGACAGACAGTTCGCCGAATGCATTCCAGTAGTCTCGCAGGATTGTGGCCTTGTCCGATAGAGTCATTACGCGGCCAGACGCTGTGGTGATCTCTATACCGAATGGCAGAACATTGTAGTTACAACAGGGCTCAACGTGGCGAGTCGTGCGCGCGTTCCGTCCAGTGCCGGAGTATGTACGTTGTCCAGAGTCGACAAACACCTCGTCTTTGTCAGCTAATAGGATAAAGACCGTCTTGCCGGAATGCACGGAACTCTGAAGTTCTCGACGCCAGTGGGCTATCCGCTCCTTCAGTTCGAATGACGCATACTCCCCGTAGCATCGCTTGCCTTTGTAGGATTCGCCACTGTAGTCGTAAACGTCCGACATATCAGGTCGGAACACGACGATATCGGCATCGAGCAAGGATGTATCCGAATTAAACCGGACATACTCGCCGACGTGCCCAGGGAGATCAACCCCTACCGTGAAGACCGTTTTCATAGTTAATGGCTTAGTGACACAACTTATAATTATACAGAAATAGTTCTATAATAATTGAGAAACACAGAAAAAAATCTGTATATAACATTATTTTTGACTTTTGCGGGATTTCTTATTAGTTTATAAAAAACAGCTAGAAAACCCCGAGCTTTTAAGCTTGGGGATGAATGGCTGTAGCATTGAGGAAGTTTCTTTCGAACGAGAATGCAAATATTCTTGAAGAGAATCATAATGTTGATTTGCCTCTTTAGGTTTAAACCTTTTTGTCATTCTCTACATCCAACGTCAAAAATCAGCGGCGCGGCCACGCGCGTCCGATGCAGCGCTTCGTTAGGCATTATCAACGTGCTTATCTGCGGCCTCGCGTTTCGTTGATCAACTCCATCTGGATTTCCTGAATCTCTACCAATCTTTCCCACTGGCGAGACAGAAGATGATCGATCTTATGGTGAAGATGACGGATCTCGAGTTCGGCTTTGAGGTTCACCTGGTAGTCGTGCATAGCGTGCAGGCGGTCTCGGGCTTCTTGGCGGATCTGGCTCATCATGATCACAGGAGCTTGGATCGCCGCCAGACAAGACAAGACGAGATTCAAGAAGATAAACGGGAAGGGATCAAAAGGTCGAATGATCAAGACGACTGAATTGACAGCAATCCACAGGACCACAACGACTGCAAACAAGATGAGGAATCTCCAACTGCCGCCAAAAGCCGCCACACGGTCCGCCAGACGCTGCCCTGCTGTTAAGCCGGCCTGCAGTTCCTCCTCGGGATTCCGAGATAGAATCTCCTGCTGCCTCAGACTTTCAAGCACCTCGTTGTCAAGAGCGGTCAGTTCTCCCCGTTCCGCCTCAAGAAGCGATTTTACATACTCGTGGCGATACCTGTGAAGATCGTCTGTGCAGATCCAACCCTCATCGGACCAACTTCCGGTTGTTCTTTGAATGAGCTCAGCAACTGCGGGGCCCGCGAGAATTCCCCGGCGCAGGTCAGAAGGTCGATCACTGCCGCAGATTTGGCACACGCGGCGTTTATCGGCGCCAGTCTTGTTCATGTTCACGTTTCCGATGATTGCATGCCTAACTTATAATTATACAAAAACAATTCTTTAATAATTGGGAAACACAGAAAAAAATTTGTGTATCACAATATTTCTTGACTTTTTGGGGATTTCTTATTGACTTATTCTAATTGTTTGATTAATTAAATCAAGGATAAAATAAGTTATGGTGATATGCGTTCAAATTTGTTTAAATGGTGTATAACATGAAATTAAAGAATGATTTACGAAGGCAAATCCTATCAAAGGTTAAAAAGATTGTTGTCAAAATCGGAACGGGCGTTTTGACCACTAACGATGGATGCTTGGACAAGAACCAGGTAAAGCGACTTGCGGGGCAGGTCGTTGAATTAAAGAAGATGGGATACAGGGTGGTTGTTGTAAGCTCCGGCGCAATTGGTTCAGGTATGGGAGAGTTGGGTATAGAAAAAAGACCAACCACATTGCCTGAATTACAGGCAGTTGCCTCAATTGGGCAGAGCAAATTGATAAGTATGTACGATGAGTGTTTTAAATTGCACGGTTTCCATGCAGCGCAGATACTGCTTACAAGAGAGGATTTTGAAAACAGGCAGAGATACTTGAATGCCTGCAATACCATCCATACATTGTTTCAGTTGAACGCTATTCCTGTAGTAAACGAGAATGACACGATTTCTGTGGATGAGATTGCATTCGGTGATAATGATGCGCTTTCGGCGTTTGTGACAAACCTACTAAATGCAGAACTGCTTATTATTCTTTCCTCAGTTGATGGATTGTACGATAGATGTCCAACTGCTAAAAGTAAAGCGACTGTTATACCAATTGTTGAGAATGTTTCGGACGATATAAAGAACCTTGCATTTAACACAAAGACACTTATGGGAGTTGGAGGTATGCAAACCAAGCTGGATGCCGCATCAGTTGTGACAAAGGCAGGCGAAGCTGCGGTTATTGCAAATGGTCGAGCTGATAATGTGTTAAAAAGAGTAATGCAGGGAGAGAATATTGGCACATTTTTTTTACCGAACGAAGAAAAACTTACAAGCAGAAAGAAGTGGATAGGGTACACCATGAAATCCAAAGGGACTATTTATGTTGATACTGGCGCTGTGTGTGCCTTGTCAGAAAAAGGCAAGAGTTTACTTGCCTCAGGCATTGTTTCTGTGGAGGGTGATTTTAACAAGGGTGACATTATCTCAATCTCAAGTAAAGAAGATAAGGTAATCTTTGCAAAGGGTTTAACAAATTATTCATATGAAGAGATAGAAAAGATTAGAGGGTGCAGTACGTCTGAGATTATTAACGTATTGGGATATAAATTATACGACGAGGTTATCCATAGGGATAATATGGTAATTTTGTAATGTAAATTGAGACGTACTATGCTGTTTTGGTTTATTTTCCGGAATTAAGTTCAGCATTTATAAATTCTTTTAATTTGTTTATTTCAACGGGGTCATTCGCTAATTTGAGCGATTCATTTAAGTAATACAAGGATTTTGTGATATCTTTTTTATATTTAAAATAAAGAATTCCCAAGTCCCTAAGCGCCGCAAAGTCTTCAGGATTGTATTTTATGGCGAGGTTGAATTCTTTCAACGATTCTTCATAAAGCCCCTTTTCTGCATAAGTAATTCCAAGATTGTAATGAGCGTCTTTATGGTCTGGCTTCGATTGGATGGCTTTCCTAAATGCTTCAATTGCCTCGTCTGTATGCCCTCTTTTCAAGTATATTACTCCGATATTATTGTGCACATCCGCATAGGTATTATCTATTTTTAGTGCTTCTGCATATTCAGCTAATGCCTTTTCAATATCTCCTATCTTTTCATATGTGTTTCCCAGATTGTGGTGTGTAATGGGGTAATATGGATTAGTTAATAACGCCTGTTTGTATGCCTCGATTGCCTGATTGTACAGACCCTGGTTGTGATAAATGGTGCCCAGATTGTTAAATGCGAGTGTGTTTTCATTGAGTCTTGAAATTGAGGCACGATAAGCTTCTATTGCCTTGTCAGTCATTCCCAGTTTTTCATAGGCAACACCCAGGTTATAGTAAATAAATGGGTAGCTGTATTTGAATGTGAGTGACTTTTTATACATCTGAATAGCTTCTTCGTACTGTTTATTTCTGAAAAAAACATTGCCTAAATTCCCGTATGAGCGGGCGCTGTTTGGTTCCCTTTTAAAAGTATGAAGCCACAAAGATGTATCGTCACGCCATACGCCGTTTCTGTAAACTACGCCAATCTGCATACTGAAGAGAATTACTCCGGCGATAACCAGCGCTCTTTTCCTGAATGTGTAAGTTGAAAACAAACTGCCTATAGCGCCGCATAAACCAATAATGGGTAGATATAAATATCTTTCAGCCATAATATTCCCAATTGGGATAATGTCGAGTACAGGAAGCAGGGCGATGAAAAACCAAAGGCTGAAGAAGGTAATTTGACTGTTCTTCTTATAAAATCGTACGATTATAAAAATTGTAAGCACAATCAATAAGACTGACAAAATAAAAGGGATGCTGACTACCCTTGTTTCAGATATATAATAATCTGCATTTAGATTCAATGGTATGAAGAGGAGTTTCAGGTACGATGCAACTATCTTTGTCATGGTGAACGCATTGCCGGGATAGGTCTCTATTATTTTAAAGGTATTTTTGAATATGATGAATCTAATCAGGAGATAAAAGCCAGCAATAAAGGCATAACCTACATAAGGCAGTATCCATCTTCTTACTTTTGCGGATATGGATATTTCAGATGGTGATTTGATGGTGTTATGGGAAGCACAGAATAGGTCAAACAACATTAGCAACAGGGGGAGTGTAATTGCCATTTCTTTAGAAAAAAGGGCAAAGCAGTAAGCTATGCAGGAGATGGTGTAATAGATAATAAAACGTGCATTAGTTTGTTTTTGAGCACGTATTTTAGCAAAGTATATGAAAGACAGGAGAAAGAAGACAGATACCAGTATGTCTTCCCTGTAACAGACGGCATTGACGGTTTCTGTAAGGAGCGGATGCGATAGGAACAGCAGGGTTGCAATCAAGGTAGGGGTAAGCTTTCTTAAGATGCCTTTTATAAAGACATAGAATAAAATACATTGATGGTATGTAATACGACGTTTGTCAGGTGGTAACCGATTGGATTCAGTATCCAGATGGCGTAGTCAATAAAGTAAGTTAAAGTTACAGTAGGACGGTAGCTCAGTTCTGCGGAAAGTGGTAGATAATCCTTTGTAAAAAGTTTGGGGAGGTTTTTAAGCGTCTTTATTAAGTAATTCTCGGTAATTATGTGTGAATCATCATAGACAAATGTGTGATGCAGCGTATTGATATATAGAATTACAGAAATAGAAATAATAAGGGGTAGAATGTATTTTAAATATGTTTGTTTTGTGGTCAAGGTTTTTTACCTGGAAAGTGAACGCATCAATTATAAGGTTATAAAGCTCATATTTATGAATAAATTATATAAATTTTTACAAATATTATCATATTGTTAAATAAGAATGTACCTATTATTTACTGTCTTGTGCGAGGTTTGAAATAATTTACAATCTTCTTCCATTTAAAAAGCAGGTGGGTAAAGGCGAGTGCCAGTGTCGTGTACGCAAAATACTTGTGGGGGACAAACCTTCTTAGTTCCAGTTCAGACTGTAAGTAACCAGTAGTGCCTGTAATGATTATAGATAATATGAGGACAATACTTGCCCAATTATCAATATGTCGTTTCATCGTCTTATATCTTCCCGACTGCATGTAGTGCAATAACGGCCTCTTTTTTGCCGTCAACTCCAACCAATTCGTTTATGTCATTATCAATAAAAGCGCCTATTACAACAGAGCCCAGTCCTAGCGATGTTGCCTGTAAGTATATATTTTGACTTATATGACCAGCCTCCATGTATGTGTATCTGTATCCCCTCTCCCCATACTTTGATCTTACCCTGTCGAATATGGCTGAGAGTACAAATACAACCCCTGCATCCTTCATCATCTCCTGGTCAAGGGCGGCATGCATTACATCCTTTCTGAAATCGCCTTCCTTAATCAATATAATCGTATGATCCCTTACGGAATAATGATATATACCTTTTTTAAGTGTTTCAACATCGTTTACGATTATATAAATTTCAAATGGGTAGAGTGCACCTGCTGATGGTGCGGTTCTTAAAAGTGTACCGAATTGTTTGCCAGTTATTCCCTGTGCAGAAAAGAGGAGTTGTGAAACCTCTGGCAGTGTGAGAGGGTTTTTTGAATATTCCCTGATTGAGCGTCTTTTTGTTAAGGCGTCTTCGAGGCTTATCCCCTTATATTCAGGCGCTGGCATGACTATTTTGGGTTTATCATTATATTCTTTGAATTGAGGTGGTTTTGCCGGGTTTGGTATTATCAAATCTTTAAGAATCTGTGTCCATGTGAGCTTTGTTTCTTCGTGGAATGTTTCACCTGTAGTTGCACCATTAGCGATACTTAAAAAGGATAGGATAAAGATGGGGATAATAATTATTTTAATTTTAATCATACATTATCTCCGATAGTTTTGTTATGTTCTGATTGTAATAAAATGAAGAAATTCAAGAATTAGACTCATAAAGAATATCCTGATGGTTTACGAATTAAGATTTTATTAATTAAAATATTTTTGTTCAAACATAACAATAATTTTTGCTATGTTTGCTTTTACTTTTATTATAGATGTATCATAAAAAATTAGCATGAAAATTATCGTTCAGTATTAATAGGATTGTAATAGAATTTGGAATATAGTTAAAACTGAACACAGAATATGTATATGTGCTTTAGAATATATGATTTGTATTGCAAGGCAAAACCAAACTCAAATACTGGCTTACGGCATAAACGGGTAAGTGACTTTAATTTTGACTGGTAGGATTCAAATATCTGTTTGTAATGAAAAATGAACTATCTTCTCTTTTTTCAAAGCAGGGTTGAGTTTTTCTAGGATTTCGTTTACATGCATTTATAGGTTTTCTCTTTCGTCAGTATTGGTTTGTGGTTGGCTGGATTTCAACTTCTTATAGATGGCAAATTCTGCCTCAGCCTCCACGTTCATCCCCTTTTCTTTATATAGTATTCCCAGATTCTTATGAGCAATGGGGTCTTCCGGATTAATATCCAGGAATTTTTTCAATGCCTCAATAGCGTCATCATTCCTGCCTACCTTCTGATAAGTAATACCGAGATTATAATAAGTATTTGCCATGTTGGGGTCAATTTCTACTGCCTTTTCCCATTGTTGAATTGCCGTGTTATGCATGTTTTTTCTGGCATAGGCATTACCGAGTTTATGGAAGACATTTGCATCGTCTGAATAAATGTCTATAAATTTTTCCAATGTCTGTATTGCCTGGTCTGTTAAACCTTTTGCATTATATGCGTCAGCAAGGTTGACAAGCGCATCGCGGTCTTCTGGATTAATTTCAATAACTTTATTCCACATGGAAATGGCTTTATCTGCCTTCCCCTGATTATAGTATGCAATGCCCAGATTAAAATAGGCGTCTGTATTTTTTGAGTTCAATTCTATGGTCTTTTTCCATGCAGAGATGGATTTATCCTGATTGCCACTGGCGGCGCATAGTTCTCCATAATTGTAGTATGCCTCAGGGTATGCAGGTCTGGTGTCAATTGCCTTTTCGTATTCTGAGATTGCCTCGTTTATCATATCTTTTTCAGTATATATTTCACCGAGTTTGAAGTGCGCTTCGGCAATTTTTGGATTGAGTTCAATTGCGTTTTCGAATGAATCAATTGCTTCTTCATACGTACCTTTATCGCTGTATATCAGACCAAGATTGTAATACGCTTCGGCAAATTTAGGTTCCAGATCAAGTGCTTTCTTGAAACTATTTTCTGCTTCTTTAGTATTATTTTTTGTATATAGCGCAATGCCCAGATTATTGTATGCCTCTGGATAATTTCTATTTAATTGGATTGCTGATTTAAATTTAGCTGAAGCCCCTTCAATATCTCCACTTTCGAAGTATAACAGACCAAGATAATTGTGAGCTTCTGCATCTTTTGGATTCAATTCAATAGCACGCTTGAATTCACCAATAGCCTTCTCGTTTAATTTTTTGGTGTGATAAGCTAAACCGAGAGCAAAATGTGCATCCGCTTCTCTGGGCTCGAGTTTGATGGACTTTTTTAAATAGGTAATGGATTCATCGAGGTTGTTTCCATCATAATACAGAAGTCCAAGATTGTAATTTGTATTTGCAACAGACGGATTCAGCTCAATGCTTTTTTTAAATGCAGAAATAGAGTCATTAAAAACCTTTTTCCCCTTGTATGCAAGCCCAAGGTCATTATATGCATCCGCTTTCTCAATAATCTGACCTGGTTTGTAGTAAGATATGGCGGCGAGTAATTCGGTAATTGATTTGTCCAGTTTATCATTTTCGAAATACGCCTTGCCCAGATAATGATGCAATTCTCCGTCTTCTTTCATTCTCTCGGAAGCCAGTTCCAGTTCTTCAAGCGCTTCGTCAAACATCCCTTTTTTAAAATATGAAGTGCCAAGCGACTTGTGTTGTTCAGGTTTAGTGGCAGAAGTTTTATTGCTAAAGGCATCGGGGTTTTCAATTATTGGTTTTTCTTTTATTCTGGAATACTTAGGTGTTTGGCATGCCACAGGGAAAAGAATCAGTGGTAAAAGTATCCAGCGTTGCTTTCTTGTGTTCACGTTTGTTGATTTATAATTTAAAGAGAAATGTATTGAATTAATTATATCTATTATAATGTATGCTTAAAGCCTTAGCTTTAGATTGCCATAGTTTAGATTCCGAATCTTTATTGATAGGCACTATCTATATGGAAACTCAAGTCACTAATGGCTAAGGTTTTTAATCTATCAAAGCTGTATCCTAAAGTCAAATAGTTATTGAATGTGATTATAGCGTATAGTAAAATTTTGTTTAAAGTTACGTTTAATATGATTTGGGCAAATAATAAGGTGCAAAAAGAGTAATGACTAACAATATAATAATTTTTGATACAACCTTACGTGACGGAGAACAGTCGCCGGGCGCCAGTCTGGATATACATGAGAAGGTACAGATTGCTAAGCAACTGGCACTGCTGAATGTAGATGTAATTGAGGCTGGGTTCCCTGTGTCATCGCAGGGTGATTTTGAGTCTGTCAGACGAATAGCACAGGAGGTACGCGGCGTTTCTGTAGCCGGTCTTGCGCGTGCAGTTGAAAAAGATATTGACGCAGCAGCAAAGGCGCTTGAAAAGGCTGAAAAGCCAAGGATTCATGTGTTCCTTGCGACTTCAGAAATACACAGGAAATATAAGCTATTTAAGGCAAAGGAAGAGATTATCAACCTTGCGGTTAAAGGCGTTGGATATGCGCTTAAATATGTGGATGATGTGGAGTTTTCTCCCGAAGATGCCTCCCGTACTGAACTTGAATTTCTTGTTCAGGTTGTGGAGGCGGTTATAGATGCGGGTGCAAAGACCGTTAATATTCCCGATACTGTGGGATATGCGGTACCTGATCATTATGCGGCTATTATTCGAGGTTTGCGTGAAAGGGTGGGAAATATTAATAAAGCGGTAATTAGTGTACACTGTCATAATGATTTAGGGCTTGCAGTTGCAAATTCTCTTGCCGCAGTAAAAGCCGGTGCGCAACAGGTTGAGTGTACCATAAATGGTATTGGAGAACGGGCTGGAAATGCGGCATTAGAAGAGGTAGTTATGGCGCTAAAGACGCGGCATGATTTTTACAAATACTCAACACGCATAGTTACAAAGGAACTTATTGCGACAAGTAAGTTAGTGAGTACTCTTACAGGGTTACGTGTACAGAGGAATAAGGCGATTGTTGGTGAAAATGCTTTTGCGCACCAATCAGGTGTGCATCAGGATGGAATAATCAAGGAACGCACAACATATGAAATTATGAAACCTGAAGATGTTGGACATTTAAAGACCAGGCTTGTACTTGGGAAATTGTCAGGAAGGCACGCCTTCAAGGAACGAATCAAGGAACTGGGATATGAATTATCCGAGGAAGAGGTTGCGCGCGCCTTCGAAGAATTTAAACATGTGGCAGACAGGAAGAAAGAGATATTTGATGAAGATATTGAAGCCATTATTGGTATAGAGAAAATGGATGTTCCTGCTATATTTCAATTGGAAAGTCTGAGTATTAGCTGTGGGCCAAATACTGTGCCAACTGCTGGCGTAAGAATCAGATTAAAGGGTGATAAAATTGTGAATAACACTACTAACGGAGATGGTCCTATTGATGCGCTTTTTAAAGCAATCGATCTTTCTACCGGTATTTCTGGAAAGTTGCAGGACTATAACATTCGTTCCGTTACCGGCGGAAAGGATGCTATGGGAGAGGTATTTGTTAATGTTGAAATTAACGGAAAGATTTATGGGGGTCGTGCTGTAAGTACAGATATTATTGAGGCAAGCGCAAAGGCTTATTTGAATGCCATCAACAAGGTGGCTTCTAAGAATATAGAGTATGCGCCTGTGGTAGTTAAGAAATCAAGCATGAAGCTTTAAAGAGATTTAATGTCACAAATAGTTTAATATTTGCAAGGGGACGTTTAATGCGTCCCTATTGTGTTAAGTGGGGTTGAAGATTAATTTATGATTTGTATACCAATCATAGCAGACAATGTTGATAATGCAATTAGGGATATGACAGAAGCATCTAAGGTTGCTGATGTTGTTGAATTGCGTCTTGATTATATGAAAAATCTCAATCTCAATCGTTTGTTGGAGAATCGTAATAAGCCTGTTATCATTACTTATAGACCATTCCGTGAAGGTGGTAAGTATAAAGGAAATGAAGAAGATAGAGTTGCAGTTTTAAAACTTGCCATCAGGCTTGGCGCTGATTTTGTAGATATCGAGCATGATACTATTCAAAATATAGGTAAGGAATCGGCTTATATTTCAAGGAATAAAACAAAGATAATAGTATCCTATCACAATTTTCGTGAGACGCCAGATAACCTGTTGGATGTATATAAGAAACTTTCATTAACTGGCACCGATATAGTAAAAATTGTAACTTATGCGAATGATATTACAGACAATGTAAAAATATATCGTTTGTTACAACAAACAAGTAAGCCGTTAATCTCATTTTGTATGGGGGAGTACGGCTTGATTAGCCGTATTTTGTATAAGGAATTTGGCAGTTATTTGACATTTGCTTCTTTGCAGAAGGGCGTGGAATCTGCACCGGGGCAGATTGCCATCAGCGAGCTTTTTAGTACTTATAGAATACGGGAACAGGATAAGCAAACAGCAATATACGGATTAATAGGGAATCCAGTCTCACATAGCATAGGCCCGGTTATTCATAATGCGCTCTTTAAGCAGATGGGTTTTAATAACATCTATGTTCCTTTTAAGGTTAATAATGTTGATAATTTTATAAAAAATTTCAAATTACTGGATGTAAAAGGTTATAGTGTAACGATTCCTCATAAAGAGTCTGTAATAAATTCACTTGACGAAATAGCTCCACTTGCCGGGAAGATTGGAGCAGTGAATACTATTGTAAATAACAACGGTCGTTTTATTGGATATAATACCGACTGCGAGGCTGCTATTAAAGCGCTAGGTAGTGTAATTGAAGTATCTGGGAGAAACAATCATTTAAAGGGTAAAAAAGTTACATTATTGGGTGCAGGAGGCGCTGCGCGCGCAATTGCCTTTGGGCTTAAGGAGTACGATGCAAACATAACAATTCTGAATAGAAATATTGAACGGGCGCGGTTGCTCGCAAGGGATGTAGGTTGTTCTTATGGAGAATTCGATTACATCCTGAAGAATGAAACAGATATATTGGTTAATGCTACTCCTGTAGGGATGTATCCGGCAGTTAATGAAACCCCAGTTCCAGCGAAAATGCTAAGACCCAATATGATTGTTTTTGATACTATTTATAACCCAGTAGAAACAAGATTTTTGCGTGAGGCAAAGGCTATGGGCTGTAAGACAGTGGGAGGGCTGCCAATGTTTGCCTATCAGGCAGCAGCACAATTTAAATTGTGGACAGGCCAAATGCCACCTGTTGAAAAGATTGAAAAAATTGCTTATGAAAGGCTTGTCAGCAAATAGTTGTTATCTGCTGTATTTTTTTAATATAAAATTTACATGAAAAAAGTTGAGAAATTGTGCTTTTAGTCTGTAAGTATTGTAATTTCTTATTGATTCGCAAATTCAATTATCTCAGGGTAATTTGAATTTATAAAGGGAGGGTGACGTAGTTCACTTATTTCAGATTTGAATATTTTCTTAATTGGTTTTCGTGGCACGGGTAAAACCACTATTGGAAAAATAATTTCTCGAATGCTTGATAGAGAATTCATTGACGCCGATGAATATTTAGAGCAAAAGGAAAGAAAGACTGTAAAAGACATTTTTGACGAAGGCGGAGAGAAATTATTTCGGGAAATGGAGTCAAGGGTTATTGCTGAGTTATGCCTTCTGGATAATAAGATTATAGCGACCGGTGGCGGTGTCATTCTCAGGGAAGAGAATGTAAAGAAACTCAAGAAGAATGGAGTATTAATCTTGTTGACAGCGGATGTTGATACAATTTGCAAACGAATTTATAGGGATAAATTTACACAGCAGAGAAGGCCAAGCCTGACAGACAGAAATGGTTATCAGGAGATTGAATATCTTCTAGAGTATAGAAAGCCTCTTTATGATAAAGCAGCTGATTTTGTGTTAAATACAGATAATATGTCTGTTAATGATGCCGCAAGGAAGATAGTAAACTTTATTAAGAATCATGTTGTAGATTTAAGAAAATAGTGCCGGAATTATCTTCTGGAGTTATTGATTTCTTTTACTATTCTAAGCACTAATTTTTCATAAGATTGTGTGATCTTTTCTTTATCTTTTTTCTCCAGTGACTTTAAAGGCTTACTTTCTATCTCACCCAGAAGTTCACTAATTTTCTTTGTGAGCGATAATGCAGCCTCTGTGACGGCAGTAGACTTTATTTGAACTTCTGATTTTAGTTGTTCTTTTTGAGCCTTTTTTTCAGAAGATTTTTGAGGGGATACATATTTCTTTAATGAATTCCCCTCTGATGGTGTGTTTTTTCCATCTCCCATAAATTGCTCCTATATAATTAAGGTGTTTGCTTTTGTTTAACGGTATATCGTGTCTCCCCGATTTACTTCTTAACCCATGACAAGTTCTTTGCATGTTTTCAATATGTATACAAATAATTGTATTTAAAATCAATAATATTTTATGTTAATTTCTTATAGCCTTAAAATGTACGAAATAAAAATGGTTTAGTATAACGAAATAGGTTATAAAGCCTTTTAAGATATGGTGAATTCATTAAAATCCTTCACAAGAAAATTCTATATCGGAAATATCAATGGAATTACTTTATTGTTTCTTTGTATTTTCTTTATTTACGGGATATTTGTCAATAGTAATAACCAGAACGCTTACACTTTACAGCACGCAGGAATCGAGGCAATCGTTGAAAGAGGTACTTTATATGTAGACGGGAGTTCCACACCACAATTAAAACAGGTAGCGGATGTCTTTAGTCATAAGGGCCATCTTTACGCAGCCAAACAACCCGGACAGTTTTTCATAGGGGCTATTGTTTATTTTTTCTTACAGCTCGTTGGGACAACTTATAAAGATAATTATTTACTTGCCTCCTCGCTTGTAACATGGCTTACCTCTGGGCTGATGACCTCATTAATTGTGTTAATGCTCTTCAAGCTTTCTTTTTTATTTACAGTGGATCGTAGATACAGTGTTTTGATATCAGTATTCTATGGACTGGGAACAATAGTATTTCCATACAGTGGTGTAGCTCATCATGATATTTACGCCACTTTTTTAATATTTACGTCGTTTTATTTTCTTGTTTTAAATCATCATGTTGATTCACAAAAAATATTATATACTGTTCTAGCAGGTGTTGCAGGAGGGTTATCCCTTTTCGTATCTATATTGCC
>MHYY01000044.1:0-5005 GCA_001830285.1 Planctomycetes bacterium RIFCSPLOWO2_12_38_17
AATAAATTACAGCGTATTTGAAAGAGCAGAGTTTAAAAAGAAAGCCAAAGAAAAAGATTCGTTTATAATTGACCTTCTTGAAAACCCTAAGATATTTATCGTGGGCAGCGAAGATGACCTATAAGAAATTTACAGAAGACTATTTGGCGAAGGGACTGATTAAAAAGCAAAGACCTGATTTAAAAACAAAGGAGAAAGGATTATTGGGATAAATTTGGTATCACAAATTGTGATTCTAGATCGGAGGCATATATGAAAGCTCTTGTGCCGGTGGAAGTGATTGAGAGAAAAATATATTTGATACGGGGACAGAAGGTCATGCTGGATAAGGATCTTGCCATTCTTTATTGTGTAAAACCGATACGATTAAGAGAACAAGTTAAACGGAATATAAGACGTTTTCCAGATGATTTTATGTTCCAATTGAATGAAAAGGAGATCGACAGCATGGTATCGCAAAATGCGATACCATCGCGTAAATACCTTGGAGGATATCAGCCTTATGTTTTCACTGAACAAGGAGTTGCAATGCTTGCTACTGTTTTGAATAGTGAAAGAGCTGTGCAGGTCAATATTGCTATTATGCGTGCTTTTGTCAAGCTCAGGGAAATCCTCTCCATCAACAAAGAACTTGCTCATAAATTAGCAGAGCTTGAAAGAAAAATAGAAAGACACAATGAGGAAATAAAAGTCATTTTTGACGCCATCCGTCAGCTAATGGCGCCGCCAGAACCAAAGGAAAAGAAAATCGGGTTTCGTGTAAGAGAAAGAGGCGTAAAATACAGGACATCAAGGCATAGAAAAACAAAGCAATAGCATGATTGGGGCAAGGACGATGACCACGAAAAAAGATAACAATCTAACCAAAGAAAACCTTCTTGCCGGGATTGAGCGGTTAATGAAAGATTTAAAACTTTTTCTTTGTGCCCTTCGTTTCTTTGTGGTTAAAATCCTTTTGGTTGCAGCTTTAGGGCTTTAAAAATCATAAAAGAAACCGGAATAAAGGAAATGCCTGATTATTCGGGAATAAATTAATGGCAGATGTTCATAACAAGAAAACCAGAAGTTATAATATGTCAATGATCAGGAGCAAGGACACAAAGCTGGAAATCATTGTCAGAAAATTTCTCTTTGGGAATGATTTCAGATATAAACTTTATGACAAAACATTGCCCGGTAAGCCAGACTTTTTAATAAATTCATCTTATAATTTTTTATTTCGCATAAAGGATAAGTGGTAATATACATAGAATATTTATGTCCTTAAAAGATAAAGCATATCGTTTATTTGAATACATAAGTCATGTTTACTCCATTGACCTTCCGGTTGACCGTGATGTGACAAGATATGATGCAGAACTCTGGTGGCAAGCAGGTATTACACCGTCTTCCCAATGCAAAATTAAAGAATTCAATTCTGGAAGTAACAATACAGACATAAACGATCAAAAGGAGACGGTGGAAGAAGATGTTTGGCTTTCTGTAATCAAACGTAATTATGATGATCCTCCAGAATTACCCTTTGTGTTAAAAGACTGGATTGACCTCTCTACAAACCCTACAAAATCTCCTTCACCAAAACCCTCAATTCTGAAAACGGTTAACTTTGAAGACAACAAAAAGCGTGTAAAGGCATTTGAAGATTATGTCAAATTATGGGAAATATCAAAGGGAAATAATGAAAAAGCGCCTGTAATACCAGAAATTCTTTCTGATTGGATTGATAAGACGCAACCAGAAGATAAACCGCCTGTTTTTATTGCTAAACGCGAACTTGAAGAAAGTTTTGAAGATGATAAAACTCGGTTGTCTGTATTTAAGGACTACGTGGAAGGACAGTGGAAATCGTGGTCTGAAAGGGTATTGCCTTTATTTAAAGCAAATATGCTTTACGACCAGTTATTATCCTTACATCAAAGACTTAGCGTAGAGGGTGATCGTATAGAAATTGTTTGGGGACATCTTTTTCTTGCATGGGAACATAGTTCTGGAACTGTTATTTATCACCCACTTATGCTAACACCTATAAATCTTACATATACCACTGAGAGGCGAAATATCACATTATCTCCAAGCCAAACAACTCCCACAAAATTCGATTTGGACTGTTTACTCAATCTTGATTATCTCCTTAAGGATGAACTGTTAAAATATGCCAGAATCGTAAATAATTCTGAATCACCTCCTGACGTATGGAGTCATAATCAGATGCGCGGATTAGCATCTACAATTACAGGATATCTCTGCAAAGAAACTCTTGAGAAAACAAATCTTTATACTGAAAACCCGATTTCTCAGCCATCTATGGCTTCATATCCTGTAATTTCTAATGCCCCTGTAATCTTTGTGCGAAAGATAACGCGTCGTTTATGGGTAGACGACGCTAGAAAAGTTGCGGAATCTATTTATAAAGGAATCGAAATTCCTCCTTTTATACGTGCCCTTGTTGCAGATTCACACACAAATGAATTACCAAATCCAGAGGATTATATTGATTCTGACAGGATTGACGAAGACGAAGGAGAAAATTTACTTCCACTCGAATATAATGACCAACAAAAAGAGATTGCAGAAAAATTAAAAAACCATTTCGGGGTGCTTGTGCAGGGGCCGCCCGGTACAGGCAAGAGTCACACTATAGCAAATATAGTAAGCTCGTTGCTTGCGCGCGGGAAAAGAGTGCTTGTTACAAGTCAGACCGAAAATGCGTTAAAAGTACTGCGCGATTCTATTCCTGCGTCTATTAGAAGCCTTTGTGTAAGTCAATTGGGTAATGATACAAAGTCAAAAGAGCAATTAAACGAGGCGGTTGTTTTTATAGGTAAACGCCTTGCCGAAAGGAATAGTCTATCAATTGAACAAAAAATTCAGCATTTACGAAAAGAACTGAAAGCTATACGTGAGGCAGAATCAATACTTCGCAATCAAATCAGGGATTGGGCTGAAATAGATTCAAAACCTATTACGATTGACAGTGAAACCATTAGCGCACATCGCGCCGCAAAGGAATGTTCTGAAAATGAAGCAAATCACTCATGGTTTCCTGACAAGATTTCCCATGATATAGCGCCGCCATTAATTCAGGACGAATTGTTGGAATTATGCGCACTCATCCAGACAATTTCACCATCGGATAGAGAATCCTGCCTTCAATATCTTCCACCCAAAGAGAACTTGTTACCTCCCGAAGTTTTTTCTAAAAAGGTTTTTGAATTAAAATCGCTTGTGTCATTGGCTGCCGAAACGGAAAATTTACGTCTGGAGTGGGGATGCCGTCTCAGTCAGGCACAACTAAATGATATTACTAAGGCAATAGAAATATTTGAAAAGGCATTATCAGATTTACTAAAACTTGTTGACTGGCAAGCTAAAATACTAGATTTGATGGTGGTAGAAGAATTTCAGGATACCTTCTGGCGAGATTCTTTTAATAAATGCGTATCTTACAGGGATGCAGCCAGGAATGCCTACAAATTAATGCACGGATGCGAAATAACTTTTAGTATCAAATTATTACCAACCGAATTGGATATTGATGCATCATTTGAAGAATTACGAAAGGTTGTTAAAAAGGGGAAAAATCCAGCAAATTGGATGACAAGAATGGGATTGTCAAAATCGGCCAAATTCATTTTTGATATAATAAAAGTTGACGGTCATTGTCTTACTATAGAAGAAAGAATTACCGTGGCTCAATCTTATCTTTCTTATGTAAGACTTCTCAAGAAAATTCGTGTTACTTGGAACCTGACTATCACGACAATTATAAATGGACCTGATCTGGATATTGAGTCATCAATGCCCCTTGCTCATATAGATGATTTGATTAAACAATTCTGTTGTGTGATAGAGTGGAAAGATAATTATTTTAAGAAAATAAAAGACTCTATTTTACCTCTTGGCTGTCCTGATCAAAGTATTCATACGCAATCTGATATCGAGAAATATCTCAAGATTTTACAAGGTCAGTCTGCATTAATTGAGAAACAAAACATAGATCGACAATTTGATGAATATGTTAACCGTCTTGTTTCAGAATCTAAGAAAGAGAATGCGCATGATATCTGGAAAAAACTTGCTGAGGCTGTTAAATTTCGCTCTATTGATGGTTATGAGCAACTTTATAATGAAAATTTACGCCTGTTACAGTTAGAAGGCAAGGTTCAAAGGCTTGAGTGCCTGGCTCGTAAACTCAAAGTCATTGCTCCTAATTGGTTTAATAAACTCGAAAAAGAAGCGCAGAAAATCGGAACTCAGGCATTGTCGAGGGATTGGGCAATTGCATGGCGATGGCAACGTCTAAACACATGGCTGTGTAGTCTCCATAATCGGGAAAGCGTTGATACTCTTCAAGATCGTCTTGAACGTGCGAGAAGAAAAGAACGCGAACTCATTACAGAATCGGTTGCAACATTAACATGGAAAAGACAGTTAGTCAATGTGGAAGACCATCATTACAGCGCATTAACTGCATGGAAGCGTGCAATGGATCTGTATGGGAAAGGCAAAGGCAAAAATGCTCATCGTTATTTAAAAGCCGCAGTCAAAGCCATGGTTGATGCCGTTGGGGCTGTGCCGGTATGGATTATGCCATTACACCGCGTTGTACAATCATTTCAAGCTGAACCTGGTATTTTTGATGTAATTATAACAGACGAGGCGAGTCAATGTGACCTGCGTTCATTGCCGGTACTTTATAGAGGAAAGAAGGTTCTGGTGGTTGGAGACCCCGAACAAATTAGCCCATCATACATTGGGATAAAGAGGGAAAAGGTATTTGAGTTAATGAGACAATTTCTTTCAGACATACCGCATGCTGAAGTAACATTTACTATAGATAATAGCCTTTATAATATCACTCAATCTATTCCTCGCATGGATAGAACCCTCCTGACAGAACACTTCCGATGTGTCCCTGAAATCATAGAATTCAATAACCATCTATGTCCCAGCTATGGAGGCAGGCTCGAACCCCTTCGTCAGCCAAACCCACACGAGAGGTTAG
>MHYY01000044.1:5034-7080 GCA_001830285.1 Planctomycetes bacterium RIFCSPLOWO2_12_38_17
AGCGGTTTTAAAAATGATAACGAAATCAACGAACCAGAAGCAGAAAGATTGGTTAAGACGCTCGTTGAGTGCTGTAAAGATGAACGTTATGCAAGTGGTGGGAAAAACAACCGCAAGCGGACTATGGGTGTTGTATCACTATTAGGTGAAAAACAGGCAAAATATATTTCTGAGTTAATTGCTCAGCAGATTAATGAGACCGAGAGGGAAGAACGAAGGATTATATGTGGTGATGCCTATGCCTTTCAGGGAGACGAAAGGGATGTTATGTTTCTCTCGTTAGTGATTGCTCCAAATGCCCCGTTTACAGCATTAACTAAAGAGTCTGACCGACAAAGATTTAATGTTGCTACAAGCCGCGCCAGAGACCAGGTATTTCTGTTTCATTCTGTGAGATTGGAAGACATCAGGAATGATGAATGTATGAGGTACAAACTCCTTAGTTGGTACCTTAATCCACCAATTGCGAAAATGGAGGCAGGAATCGAGATTTTAAAACAAAAGGCAGAAAGTCCTTTTGAAATTGAAGTAGGAGAAAGGATTATAAAAAGAGGTTATACTGTGATTCCACAGTACCGCCCATTCCCAAGTGACTTCAACTATAGGATTGATCTCGTTATACAGGGAGATAAAAACCGTGTTGCGGTTGAATGTGATGGAGACCGTTGGCATGGCATTGAGAAATGGGAATATGACCAACAACGTGAAGGTCAATTACGCCGTGCAGGCTTGAAGTTCTGGCGTATCAGTGGCAGTGCATTTTACAGAAATAAGGAAAAGGCTTTAACGGGTCTCTGGAAATTTCTTGAGGCCGAAGGGATCAAAAACTCCCTATAGTATCTGAAACTATTATTTCCGGATTTACACTTGCTCAATAAGGAGCAATTTATCAATTACTGTTTGAATCCAACAAAGCAATTGCAGTCTATATATCAGGCAACAGTTGTCTATAAGGGATTACGAGTACAAAAGCAGTTTAGCAAAAATAGAGGCTAGATAATCATAGTTCGTTGATTTATATGAACAAATTAGATTTTATCACAGAAGAATTAGAGAAACTGAAGGAGACTGGACTCTTTATTAATATCCGCACGATCGAAGGGCCACAGGGGGCATGGATTACGGTGGATGGAAAGAAGGTCTTAAATCTCTGCTCGAACAACTATCTCGGATTTGCCAACGAACAGCAGTTAAAGTCTTCTGCACAAAAGGCTATTGAAACGTATGGTGTGGGTCCTGCTGCGGTACGGACTATTGCCGGAACAACAACACTCCACAAGGAACTCGAACGAAAACTTGCACTCTTTAAGGGAGTTGAAAGCACGATAACATTTCAATCGGGATTCTGCGCAAATCTCGCCGTTATTCCCGCAATCGTTGGTGAAGGGGATGTTGTCTTCTCTGACGAACTAAACCATGCAAGCATTATTGATGGCGGTCGTCTTTCTAAGGCAAAGATTGTCCGCTATGGGCACTGTAACCCCAAAGACCTTGAAGCGAAGATTTCCGAAGAAAAGAATGCCAGGCGTAGGCTTATTATCACCGACGGTGTTTTTAGTATGGAGGGAGATATTGCGCCGTTGCCGGAGATTGTAAAGATTGCCGATGAATTCGGGGCAATTACGATGGTTGATGATGCGCATGGAGAGGGTGTGTTGGGGCGGGGCGGCAGGGGCATTGTAGACCACTTCAATCAGCACGGCAGGGTTGATATCGAGGTTGGTACGATGTCAAAGGCATTCGGCGTTGTGGGTGGCTACATAGCAGGGAGTAAAAAATTAACGGATTATCTGGCACAAAAGGGACGTCCATTCCTTTTTTCCAGTGCTGTAACAGCCGCCGACGTGGCGGCTTGTATCACAGCAGTGGATACCCTCAGTGCTTCAGATGCCCTCGTCAAACAACTCTGGCAAAATACTGAATTTTTTCAGGAGAAAATAAAATACGCTGGATTCAACATTGGTAATACAAAAACGCCTATAACACCAATTATACTTGGTGACACAAAGGTTGCCAGAGATTTCAGCAGGATGCTATTTGAAGATG
>MHYY01000045.1 GCA_001830285.1 Planctomycetes bacterium RIFCSPLOWO2_12_38_17
AGGGAGGAAGCGATATGCAATCTATAAAAAGTAAAAAGGTCGTGATGATTATTGCCAGTAATAATTTCAGGGATGAGGAATTACTGAAACCTAAGGAGGTTTTAGAAAGAAATGGTGTTGCGGTAACAGTTGCTTCTTCTTCGTTGAAAGAATCAACAGGTATGTTAGGGGCAAAAGTAAAGCCGGATATTTTATTTATTAATATAAATGTAGCAGATTATAATGCAGTTATTTTTGTTGGTGGTTCTGGTGCCACTGAATACTGGGATAACCCCACTGCCCATAAGATTGCAAAAGATGCATGTAGTGCCAAAAAGATTGTCGGTGCCATCTGTATCGCACCTGTAACCTTAGCAAAGGCAGGGTTACTGAAAGATAAAAAAGCAACCACTTATTCTTCCACAGTGAATGATTTGAAATCTGCTGGTGCAAAATATACAGGCGCAGATGTTGAAAAAGATGGGAATATTATAACAGCCAGCGGTCCAGCCGTGGCGCAAAAATTCGGTGAAACAATTTTAAAGGCGCTTGGCCAATAATTATAGTTGGGGCAGGAAAATGCATAAGTTAAATAATAGTATCCGGATGAAAACATGAAGAAGCACATACTGCTTACTGGCAAACCCGGTATTGGCAAGACGTCTGTAATTAAAAAGATTGCATTGAAATTGAGTTCGGATGCAGGAGGCTTTTTCACAGAAGAGATTCGTATTATGGGCAGACGTATGGGATTCAGGGTTGTTACTCTGGATGGTGAGGAAGGTATCCTTGCCCATGTAGATTGTAATAGTAATTATAAAGTCGGTAAGTATCGGGTGGATGTTGATTCTTTTAATAGAGTTGCCATTCCCGCCTTAGAAAAGGCGTTGAAAGAAAAGTCTATTATTATCGTTGATGAAATTGGGAAAATGGAACTATTCTCGGATAAATTTAAGGAACTAATTAATAATATCCTTGATAGCGGGAAATTACTCATCTGTGTAATAATGGAAAACAGAGATGTTTTTACAGACAGGATTAAAAAACGTAATGACGTCAATATATTAACGGTTGATTATAATAATAGAGAAGGTTTGGATGAAAAGGTAACTGGGCTTATGAAAGGGTGTTGAAACAATTTAATATGGTATTTATAGACTTATTTAGTAATGCGGGTTTCTTTTATTATCCAGTCAAGATAACTTTTTGAACAACTTGAGACAGGGACTGCAATAATTTCCGGCACTTCATAACTGTGTAACTGTTTGATACGTTTCTCAACGATATCGAATAATTCCTCTCTTGTCTTGAATATCATCAGTATTTCGCGTTCAATATTTAATTTCCCCTGCCATTTAAATATAGACTCAACTGTATTGATAATATTACAGCATGAGACAGAACCTTCTTCTACAAGAGTTTGTCCTATTTTCTTTGCTTCATTTAAAGAGTTTGTTGTTGAAAATATTACAATTGCTTTTGACATGATTATAAGTTTAACACTTCTTTCTCAAGTGCTTGTTTATCGCACAAGCCTCCATGCTTTTTTAAAAAAGATTCAATTTTTTCACTGCCTTCTTCATCTTTTGTCACGTACATTAGTTTGCAACGGCATCCGTTTGTATTTTTACAACCAGAATTAGGAGGTCTTATGTCGTTCAATATTCTATTATCAGGAAGTAAATATTTCCCATCCAGAGACAGACATACCTTGCAAGTATCGTCGTCTTTTGTTGATGAATAAATGATATAAGCTATTTCCTTCTGGTATGAATCAAATTCGCCTTCTTTTTCTTCTTGATATTTTTTTTGTGTGCGGCTTTGTGAAGTGTTTTCCGCTTTTATTGAATTTAGCTTTTTACTCTTTAAACTACTTTTAATCAGATAATAGATTACATAGACAGCGATTAGAATTACAAGGAGGCGCGTCATGAACTATACTGTACCCTTGGGCTTCCTTAACATAAATAAAAACAAACCTCCTACAACCAGTACAGCCTGTGTCAATACGATACTTTTGATCCAAAATGCAAAGCATTTCCATATTAACTCAGAGCCCTGCACGTGTTCGATTGCAATGGAAACACGTGTAAAAGTGTAAACGGCAATCATTGAAATAATTATTGCCATGGTAATTACAATAATTACCTTTAATTTTTGTTTCATAACTTTATTTTTCAATTTTCATGTTTTTCGGATGTAACAATTACATCCTCTTCTTCTTTTTGTGTTTGTACTGTTTCAGCGTTAGATTTGCCGTGTCTTCTTAAATTTACATCAATTGCATTTTTATATTCTAGTATTGCCTCATCTATCATGTCTTTCTTTTCGTAAGCATAAGCGAGGTTATAATGCGCGTCAATATTCTCCGGGTTTGTATTTAAAGTAAGCCTGAATTCATTTATAGCATCTTCTAGCATATTTTTATCTGTGTATGCTAATCCAAGACTGTAATGCGCTTTTGCTGAATTGGGATTTAATTCCAGCATCTTTTTCCATGAAACAATTGCGTCATCATACAGACTCTTTTGTAAGTAAACGCTGCCCAGCTTATTGTAAACTTCTGGGAAATCAGGGTTTGTTGTAACAACTTTATTATACATGATAATGGCTTTATCGAGAGAACCGTTATCTGCATAAACATCGCCAAGATTATAAAGTGCACGGATATTGTTTGGATTGGTTTTTACAATGGTTTCATATTCCAGAATGGCTTCGTCGCTCAATCCTTTTTCAAAATATAATTCACCAAGGTTTAATCGGGCTAATACGTTGGAAGGGTCTTTTGCGATAATATCTTTGTATATGTTTATTGCCTCGTCCAGCATCCCCTTCATGGTATATGTTTGTCCGAGATAACCAGAGGCTATCATATCGTCAGGATTTTCTGACATAACCTTTTTAAAAGATATAATAGCCTCGTCTAAAAGCCCTCTTATATACTGATTGTAACCAATGATACTTTCAGGGGCTATTCCCTTATTTGCAGTTTGATATGCCTGGCTTTTTTCGTATAACTTTTTTTCTTCCTTGGCAAGTTCTAAGTTTTTCACTGCCTCCATGTCTTTGGGGTTTATTTTTAAGGCAAGATTATGTTCTGCGATTGCCGCATCGAACATATTCTTGTTTCTGTATGCAAACCCAAGATTATCGTGTGCCTTGGAATAATCTGGATTAATTTTAATTGCCAGTTTAAATTCTCCAATTGCCTCATCAATCCTTTTTTGCCTGCAATAGGCAACTCCAAGATTATTATGAGCCTCTGCAAAATCAGGATTAGCCTTCAAAGACCTCTGAAATTTTATAACGGCTTCGTCAATCATGTCCTTACTAAAATATCTTGCACCGAGGTTGTTGAACTCCATTGCAAGTTGATATTGGTTTCGCGCATCTTTATTTTTTGCCTTTTTTGTTGCAGATGAGCATCCGAATACAAATAAAGCGAGGCATACACACAACAATACCTTTTTAATATGTTTTTGTGTTTTTGTCATTTTTTTTGACCTTAAATAAGGTGTGCTTGAGATAACCGATATAATTACAAGTTACCTTAAAATGTATTATTATGTCCATTAATTTATATGGAATTGATATTAAAGTCAATTCAAAAGTTGCTTGTCTGTTTTATTATCACATAGAAATAAAAATGACAACTCTTTAGTTACTAAAGCTGTAGTAAATTTGATACCGCACTTTTTATTTTATCAGTTACATAAATAGTGTATTCACGGTCAGTTCTGGAATAGTCAAAATCCAGGGCTTTGCCGAAGGATATCCTGATAAATCTTTTTCCAGGATGTGACAACAGGCTGTGTTTGGGCATAAATTGATTACTACCGTAAATAGCCATTGGTACCACCCTTTTGCCCGATTTTAAAATAATCAAGGAAATGCCTCTTTTAAATTCGCCGAGCCTGCCGTCTTCGCTCCTTGTGCCTTCCGGGAATACAACAAGTGATTTCCCTTTGGCAGTTAGTTGCTTGATGGCTTTTAAAAGTGTAGCATATGCCTTTCTGTCTTCTCCTCTTTGGATTGGAATATGTCCAGAGGACTTCATATATGCACCTAATATTGGAATATGAAATACCGAATCTTTTGAAATAAAACTAAAGTTTATAGGTATATATGCAAGAGATAGTTTTATATCAAGCATACTTTGATGATTTGACGTAAAAATAACAGTTTCGTTCCTTGGTATGTTCTCGAGCCCATGGATTTCAACTTTCATTCCTAGAAGTCTGAATACGATACGACTGAAGAACCGTTCTATTGTGTTAAATACCCTTTCCTTATTTTTTGTATCAAAGCTTAATATTAATGCGGTAAAGGTAGAGAACATCCAAAGAGAAACAAATAATGTCCATGAATATATTGTGAATATGATTTGATAAAGTTTAAACATAATGCAATAAAAAATGTCTGGCGAAATTATAGACTTATTAAAATTAATCTTTCAAAAGGTTAAATGCACGGGTTTATAATTTTATCTTCTGATGGCTGATTTTCCATAATTTTAATTTTGCCATCTGTTGTTCAAATTTTTCTATTTTAAATCCCATGTTTTATCTCAATTATTTTTTAAAATAGTTATTTTATTTAAATACTCTTTTAATGCCTCGTCCCACTGTCTCATTTTTTGTCCGCTAGCGAGTGCATATTTTGTGCAATCTAAAGAAGCGTTTTGTGGCACTGGGGCAGGCCGTTTATAATTACTGCTTTTTATGGGTAGTACCGAAACGCAATCACCTGTTAGTTCAAAGATCTTTCTTACCCACTCGTAGCGAGAACAACTTCCAGTATTTGTAATATGGTATATTCCTTGAAGATTGTGCTTGATGACAGTCCTTAGTGCATCCGACAGGTCAATAGTATAAGTTGGAGACCCAATTTGGTCTGTGACGACAGATAAGGTTTTATTTTTTCCCCCAAGCGCCACCATGGTGGTCACAAAGTTATCTCTATGCGAACCAAAAAGCCATGCTGTTCTTATGATAGCATAATTATTCGTTAATTCCTGTATAGCCAGTTCACCTTCAAGTTTTGATTTACCGTAAATTGAGACAGGGTTAGGTTTGTCCGTTTCGACATAAGGCTTGTTCTTGGTGCCGTCGAATACATAATCAGTGCTGATATGAATAATCTTTGCCCCGGCAGCTTTCCCTGCCTGTGCAACGTTTCTTGCGCCTGCGGCGTTTACGGCAAAGGCTTCTGAGACTTGAGTTTCGCATGCATCCACATCAGTAAATGCAGCGCAGTTAATAATTATATCTGGTGCAAACTGCCCGACAACCATCAATATGCTTGAATAGCTTGCAATATCAACATGCTCGCGATCTACGCCAGCAACTTCGTTATATGTATTCCAGGGATCGGAGGGATTTTTGAGCCGATTAACCACGTCTCTGCCAAGCATGCCGTTGGAGCCTATAACAAGTATTTTCATGTGCCAATCGTATCGTGATGCATCTGGTAAACTCGTTTATATTCTCCCTCAGTTGACATGAGCGACTCGTGATTACCAATTTCTACAATACGTCCCTTCTTCATTACAATAATCCTGTCGCAATGCTGTATGGTAGACAGGCGGTGGGCAACAATGATAGTTGTCTTTCCGGCGAGAAGATTGTTTAATGCCTCCTGTACCAGCTTTTCTGATTCGTAATCCAGAGATGAAGTTGCCTCGTCGAGAAGCAGGATGGGAGCATTTTTCAATATAGCACGGGCAATGGCTATCCTCTGACGTTGTCCTCCGGATAGTTTTACGCCAAGTTCACCTACAACGGTATCGTAACCTTTCGGAAGTCTCATTATAAAATCGTGAATATAAGCTGCTTTGGCGGCAGATATTACCTCTTCCATAGTGGCATTTTTTCTGCCGTAAAGTATGTTTTCATAAAAACTGCGGTTAAACAGGAAGGTTTGCTGTGTGACAATCGCTGCGTGTTCGAGAAGCGATTCACGCCTAATTCTTCTAATATCTGTTCCGTCAATTTCTATATTGCCGTTTACAGGGTCATAAAATCGCATTATGAGATTTATAATCGTTGATTTTCCTGCGCCGCTTTCACCTACAATAGCCAGGACTTCGCCTTTATGGACGTCGAAGCTTATATCCTTTATCACAAATCTATTGCTGCCGTCATAAGAAAAGCTTACGTTTTTGAATGAAATATCCTTTTCAATTTTTTCAATTGTGATTGCCTCAGGATGGTCTTTTATGGTTGGTTCAATGGTGAACAGTTCAAATACCCTGTCCACACCTGATAAGGATTCCTGTAAACTTGCATAGCTCTTTGCTAATTTTTTTATAGAAGTAATTACCATAAAACCGGTTGCCGTGATAAATCCAGCGAGATCTCCCGGCGTAATTTTACCTGACATAACCACATAGCCGCCGAGAATAACCATTGCAGCCATTCCAAGGGTGTAAATAAATTCACTGGTACTGGTATTAAGCGCCTTTGCCTTAACCATCTTTAGTCTTTTTGAAAGGAATCTTTTGCTAATATCGTGAATTTCACGGCTTTCTTCCGCCTCCATCTTAAATGCCTTTACAATCCTGATACCGGAAAACATCTCGCGTATGGCATCTGTAAGGTCGGAGAGATGTATCAGGCTCCCCTTCCCGTGTTTCTTGATTTTTTTACCTAGTATAAGTACCGGGAAAAATATGACAGGGAAGGCAATCAGGACAAGTAAGGATAATTTCCAACTGAAATAAAATGCCAGCGCTAATCCGCAGATTAGACGCATGGGCTGAAGCAATATCTCATCAAATAGAATTGTTATACCCGACTGTGTAACTGCAATGTCGTTTGTTAACCTTGATAGCAAATCTCCGCTTTTTCTATTTTCAAAAAAACTCAGCGGCTGGGGCAGGAGGTGGTCACAGACTTTATTTCTGATGTCAACGACTACTGCCCACATAACACGATTTCTGAAATATTGTTGAAAGTAGCAAGCTAAGAAAATAATTGGGGCTAGTATTGCCGTTACAATTCCTATATTTGTAAATGAACTTGTTGCGTGTGCTCTTATTTTTTCTAAAAAACCTAGTTTATCAAATACCTTTTTTTCGAGTTTCT
>MHYY01000046.1 GCA_001830285.1 Planctomycetes bacterium RIFCSPLOWO2_12_38_17
CTGTATGATATTTCCTCAGCTCTGCTGGCTAAAAACATCTGAGCAAAGTATACAGCCATAATGAATAGCAATATGTATAGAAATGTGAAGGGTGTTTTCTTTGTTTTAGTTTTTACTTTATTTTTTCTAGCCATTTACAGAAAAATACTTAAGTTTAAAAATAATGAAATAATATTATTTACAACCGAGAATTATATTAGAAAGTATGGCTATTGTCAAAAATTAATTCATTATCATACCCTGGAGGAGATTTACGTTGATAATAGTTTGAAAGATAATATAATATCAAATCGTCGGGGTGTAGCGCAGCTTGGCTAGCGCGCTTGAATGGGGTTCAAGAGGTCGTGGGTTCAAATCCCGCCACCCCGACCAATAAAATCAAGGGTTTTGGGCATTCGACACAATTTGGTTTTTCACTACTGTGACCAAACTGTGACCGACTTCAACAGATTAACGAATGGCATTTAAACAGCTTGATAAACTATTACTTCAAAGTCTTTAGAAAATAAATAAAAAATCCCAATATCCTTTTACAAATATTGGGATTCTTTATATTGCTATTATAACTATATTGAGTCGTTTACTCCGTATTCTTTATATACAATGCCTAGTTAGTTATACTTTAAAATAAGAGTACGCTTTAAAATAAATTATAATTTAACAACTTTTGCTGCCTTGTAACCCTTTTGGTCTTTAATGACTTCGAATTCAACCTTATCTCCTTCGGCGAGGGTTCTAAAACCATTACCTTGGATCTCGGTTTGATGTACAAAAACATCATTTCCGTTGTCCTGAGTAATAAAACCAAAACCCTTCTTGTCATTAAACCATTTTACTGTTCCATTTGCCATTTTCAATCACCTCCTTTCGCATTAAAAAGTTAGAAAACAAAAAAGGCTACAATAGTTGTTACCTTTGTAGCCTTATTATCACATCAGATATATAATACAGCCGAATGTCAACCACTATTAATAATAATAACATATATTATTTATTAAAACAATGCTAAATAATAATATATTTTATAAGTTCTTCAGGAAATAGTCTTGAATTTATTGGTGGAGCTGACGGGATTCGAACCCGTGACCTTTTGAATGCCATTCAAACGCGCTCCCAACTGCGCTACAGCCCCACCTAAATGTTCTTAACCACAGAGAGCATAGAAATTTTTCTCCTTTTTTCTGCGATCATTTGAGATTTCTAAGTTTAAAAATAACACGGTAATTCAATATTGTCAAGGCTTTTCAAGATGAATTTAGATTGATTAAGGGCGGATTTTTGATAGAATTTTCTTTCACTGTAAATTTAAATAATCAAAATTTAGAAATTCTTTTTAATACACACAAAGTCTTCCGTTTAATACAAATAATTTAAGTGCAAAAGGGTATTCAAGGAGCTTTTGATGGCAAAAAGGGAATATAACTTTACAGAAATTGAGGCAAAATGGCAGGGATTCTGGGAGGGTTGTGGATTATTTCGTATTGACGAAAACAGTACAAAGGAGAAATTTTACTGTTTGGTTATGTTTCCATACCCTTCAGGCACCCTACATGTGGGGCATGGTAGAAACTATATCATTGGCGATGTTGTTTCGCGTTATAAGATTATGAAGGGCTACAACGTCCTTTCAACTATAGGATGGGATGCCTTTGGTCTCCCTGCTGAAAATGCGGCAATTAAAGGAGGCTCACACCCTGCTTTATGGACAAAAAATAATATAAAAGCAATGAAACACCAGCTACACCGCTGGGGAGTCGGTTATGATTGGGATAGAGAAATAACCTCCTGTAATCCAAATTATTATAAATGGACTCAATGGATATTTTTAAAACTTTACGAAAATAACCTCGCATACAAAAAAAAGGCTGCCGTAAATTGGTGTCCTTCCTGTGCTACTGTCCTTGCCAATGAACAAGTCATAGAAGGATGCTGTGAACGATGCGAAACACCAGTGCGACAGCGTGACCTTGAACAGTGGTTCTTTCGCATTAGTAAATATGCACAAAAGTTGCTTGATGATATTCCTCTGTTAGAAGGCTGGCCAGAGCGAGTAAAAACCATGCAAGCCAACTGGATTGGTAGGAATGAGGGCGTTCGAATTGACTTTAATCTGGAAAATTCCAATGAAACACTATCCTGTTTTACAACACGCCCCGATACTCTTTATGGAGTAACTTTTGTTTCACTTGCACCGGAACACCCAATAATCAGCAAATTAATCTCAGGAACTCCTAAAGAGAATGCTGTAATGAGCTTCGTTGAAAGAGCACGAAACCAAGGTGTGGTGGAACGAACTGCCGAAGGAACTGAAAAAGAAGGCATATTTACTGGTAAATACGTTATCAATCCAATTAATAACGAGAGAGTACCCGTATGGACAGCTAATTATGTGCTCATGGAATACGGAACAGGGGCTGTAATGTGTGTGCCCGCTCATGACCAGAGAGATTTTTTATTTGTCAGAAAATACAATCTTCCAATTAAGATTGTTATTCAACCAGAGGGTAAAGAACTTAATGCGAATACAATGAAAGAAGCATATATTGAAAATGGTATTCAGGTTAATTCAGGTATTTTCAGCGGGATATTTAATACAGAGGCAATGAAACGTATTCCAGAATTTCTTGAATCAAAAGGACTGGGCACAAAAACTGTAACTTATAGGTTAAGAGACTGGCTTATTTCAAGACAGCGTTACTGGGGCGCGCCGATTCCCATTATTTATTGCGAAAAATGTGGAACAGTGCCAGTACCTGAAACTCAGCTTCCTGTCGAATTACCTGAAAAGGTTGAATTCAAGCCGCACGGCATGAGTCCGCTTTCACAAGTTGATTCTTTTATAAACACACGCTGTCCTAAATGCTCTGGAACGGCGCGGCGAGAGATTGATACAATGGATACATTTGTTGACTCGAGCTGGTATTTTTTGAGATACCTTTCACCTAAGGATGATACCAAGCCATTTATTTCAGATAAAGTTAATAAATGGTTACCTGTAGATCAATATATCGGCGGTGTAGAACATGCTATTTTACACTTACTTTATGCCCGCTTTATTACTAAGGTACTTTATGATATAGGGTACATTAACTTTAATGAACCGTTTAGACACCTTTTTACGCAGGGAATGATTATTAAAAATGGGGCAAAGATGTCTAAATCCAGAGGAAATGTGGTAAGCCCTGATATACTTATAGACAAATACGGTGCAGACACTCAACGGCTCTACATCCTTTTTATAGGGCCTCCACAAAAAGATGCTGAATGGAATGACCGAGGAGTTCTTGGCGCTCACAGGTTTCTAAATCGCCTCTGGCAGAAGGTTACTGATTACGAGGAAGTATACACCAGAGTACCATATAAAAAGATTAATATTAAAAATCTTTCAGAAGCGGCAAAGGCGCTCTATCGCCAGACAAACCAGACAATTAAAAAGATTACTGAAGATATCGAGACTTACTGGCATTTCAATACAGCAATTGCTTCTGTAATGGAATTGTTAAACTCCGTAGATTCATTTAACGTTAAAATTCCACATAATTATGCGGAAGAACTTGATTTCAATGTCTTTCGATATACAATGGAAAATATTCTCTTGCTGATGGCTCCTTTAATTCCTCATATTTGCGAAGAACTATGGGAAATTATGGGACACAAACCAGGCATTTTTCAGCAATCATGGCCTAAATATGATGAAAACGCCATTCAGGAAGACGTCGTGGAAATTGTTATTCAGATTAACAGTAAGGTACGAAGCCATATAACAGTAACCACAAACATAAGTAACGATGAATTGAAAAAACGTATACTAAGCGATGAACGTGTTATTGCACTTATAGATGGTAAGAAAATTGTTAATACTATTATAGTTCCGAAAAAACTTATAAATATTGTGATAAAATAGCAAAACTACTTATTACCAGCAGGAGAGTCTTCTTGGTTGTTTGCGTTTTTCCCTTATTATCAAAATCGCAATTACAAGATAAATTACGGTAGCTTACAATAAGAGTAGAAGGGCATCGAAGGTATTCTCATTTCTTAACACAATGGCACCTAAACCAATACTTGCCATAATAAATAATGTTAAAGAAGACCGCTCGCTTTCTAGTAAATCCCAATATCTCTAACCGATGGTACAAATAATCTTTACCTGCAAAACTTACCAATCTATGGCGGATATTGTGGCTGATGATTTCAATGATCATCAATAATCAGTGTGAAAATTAATTATAGAATTTAAATTTTCACACATTTCACCCTATGTTAATTTCGAGATTATTTATAATATTGATAGTTATATAAGGTATTTACGCATGAACTAATTGTTTCTTGGCATAGACTGGATGTTTATCAGTATATATAAGTGCCTCTGTCTTACAGGTTTCAACGCAAGCCATTGTTTCGAATCCCTTGCAATCATCACAATTAAAGGCAAAATTGAGTTCTGTCTCCTTGCTAATTGCCCCAAAAGGACAAGCAGTTATACATGCCCAGCATCCGACACATCTTTTTGTATCAATGACTACATTACCATCTGCATATTTTGTAATGGCACCGTATTCACAGGACTCCATACACTTCGGTTTTGCGCAATTCTGACATACCGTCATATGAGGTTTGTCTTTTTTTATGGACACTTGTAACCGGTAACGTGCTTTGGGCATTTCTGAAAATGCTTCATATAAATTTCTTGATGCCGAATGCCGAACGGCGCACTCTATCATACACTGTTTACAGGTAACACATTTTTCTTTTACAAATTTCTTTTTTAGCATTTAATAATACTCCTTTGAACCGTTGACAGGCTTTAGCTTTTTATTGAAGTTATATGCACCACATTATACTAATTTCATAATGGTAAACTATTACCCGAAGATGACACAAACCTAAAGTAAACGTATTTATTTTATTATATAAATTTAAAAGTCTCAAATAAAAAAGCTTAAAGGTAGTTATTAGATTAGTGATGTTCTTTAGATTCAAGAACGGTAGGCGCAATAATTTTTTTTAAACCTGCTCCTTTAGCGGCATCCATAACATAAACAATCACACCGTACGATACGTTCTTATCCGCTCTCATAACAAGTGTTTTATCGCTTTGCCCTGAGAATGCATTTTTTAACACAGGTATTAGGTCTGTCCTTTCAACCGGCTTGTTTTGAAAAAACAACTTACCATCTTGTGAAATAGTTAAAACCTTCTCTTCTAGCTTGCTTGTGGCGGCATATTTAGAGGATGGGAGTTCCAGTTTAATATTAGGCTGTTCAATAAAACTCGAAGTAACAAGAAAAAACAGAAGTATCAGGAACAGCATATCTACCATAGGAGTCAGGTTTATAATAGATTTCGTGATTCGCCTTTCTCTGAAACGCATAGTCTTTACCTCTATTTTTTATTCGCATCACGGAATGGATAAAGCTTGTTCAGGATGTATGTTGAATACTCCTCCATCTCAAGAACAAAAGTATCTACTTTTTTATCGAAATAACTATATGCAACAAGTGATGGAATTGCAATAAAAAGACCGAACACGGTGGTTCGAATTGCCTCTGCAAGTCCTCCGGAGAACGCCCTTGCCTGCCCCAATCCAAGTTCTGATATAATCCCAAAGATATTTTCCAGACCCAAAACTGTCCCAAGCAGACCAAGCAGGGGGGCGACTGCAGTAATGATCTCTAATACCAGTAATCTTTTTTCCAAAGCCTTAGTTTCCTGTCTTCCTGCTGCCTGAATATCAATAAACTTTTCTTCTCTGGTAAGATGATTGTTTACAAGAATTCTTCTTAACAAATTTGAGAATGGGCCTGGAATTACTTCGCACTTAGAAATTGCATAAGGTATATCTTCTGGCCCTCTAATAGTCTCAATAGTCTTTATTATCTCGGGTCTTAGTATCTTATCTCTGCGCAGATTAATAGCCCTCTCAATGATTACGGCAAGAGCTAAAACAGAACAAATTAACAGCGGTATCATTATGGGACCACCGCCTATCAGCCATCCTAAAATGTTTTATCCCTCCTATTTTTAAAAATAAAATTAAAAAAAGTAAAAGTTAAATCTCACGTCAATTGATGGTTCTTTTATATTATCTGGGAAAGGGTTCAACGGTGCCGCATTTTTTACTGAAGAGATCAACCTTGAGGCAAGGTTGAAATTTCCAGCATCATCTACGATTGCAACATCGCCAATAGAACCGTCAGGCAAAACCTTAAATTCGATAATTATTGGCTTATCATCTTTAGTTTCGAGTTTTATTTCCGCACGTGTCCCATATCCAAGAAACCAGTATAGAGATATTCTATCTCTAATATGTTTAAAATATGTCGCATATTCATGCTGCTTTACGTTAAAAGATGGAGCACCTGAAATTGCCGCATTTGATAGTGTATCTTCGTATATTACAGGGTCATTGCTCGCCCCGTCTTTCTTTGTATTAATATTAAAAGATACTTTACTTTTATTATCGCCACCCAGGTTTTCTTGCTCACCTAACCCTCTACCTAATCTTCGTAATGATTCTACATCTGGCGATGTCACCTGATTTTCAGGCAATTCTTGTTCATGTGTCTCAGCATCCTTTTTTTCATCCGGCTTCTCGGGTTCTATATTATTATTTTCAGCAACTTTCTGTTCCTGGGGTGTTATCAGTGATTCCTTCTCATTTTCAGATGGTTTATTTACAGTATCCTGTTTATCTGTAAATAATACCCCTTCAGTTTGTGGTAAAGGTTCGGTTGCATCTTCCTGCTCTGTACCACGTCCTGATGAAAGCCTTTCTTTCTTTGGCGTCTCTAAAACTTCTTTATGTGTCGGATCATCAAAATTGACTAATTTTATATCATTTATTTTACTACCCGCCTCAGATATTAAACGAGGTTGTTGTACCTGCTGTGATTTGTTTTCAGCCTGTTTTTCTAACCCCTGTGGTAAGTCTGCATGTGTCAATAAAGAATCCTTTTCAACACCAGCAGCGGAAACAGACACCTCAACCTGTCCCTGTGGTTGTTGGCTATCAACCGGTTTATTTGTGAGTCCTTTGCCTAACAACGGCGCCTTAGAATGTCCTTCAGCGTGAGGTTCATTGTTTATTGGATTACCATTATCGGGGAAATTATCTTTGGCAAAGGAACCTTTTTCTCCAATTTTATCCGTGTCAGCATCCGGTTCCTCTTCCTCAGCGTTATCGGAAGTATCCACAAATACCTTATTCTTCTTTTCTTTATCTTCTTTTTTCTCTGGCTCTGCTTCTTTTTCTTCTGTATCAATATTTTTTGCACTTTCAGTAGAAATGTCCGTATCTTCGAACTCTAAAGTAACTGCATATTCACTAGGTTCACGAACAAATCTCTCTCGAAGTGCACCCAGACTTAGAATCTGACTTGCCTGAGGTGATAGTAAGAAAATGATCCCATGTATAGCCAGGGATGCCGCAATAAGGAAGGAGAACAGGTGTTTATTGAAAAAATCTGTATAAGCCTTTTTAACCATATCTTTTTGTTTGTTATTTTTAAACAATAGCTTAAAATCATGTATTAAAATTAGTTTTAAA
>MHYY01000047.1 GCA_001830285.1 Planctomycetes bacterium RIFCSPLOWO2_12_38_17
CTAATAAACTTACAGCCCAACCAGAAAAGAGGTCGAGATACCGCTTGCCCTCTGCATCCCAAACATCTACACCATGTCCCTTAGTCAGTAAAATAGGGTTTCTGGTGTAATTAGGTATGACATAGCGATTGTAAATTTCAATAATTTCTTTCGTGTTCATGCTTTAATATTTTATTTTCTTTAAAGGTAAAAAAGGAATTTAGCCAATGGTTCAATTAAATTATTTGAATTATACAAATTTGTTTACTATATACAACAAACTTCAACAATTTGAATAAAATTTAAAATGTAAAAAGTTATGTATGAAAAATTACAATTTGAGAGAAATCATGAGAATTACTTGATTCCTTGATTTCTTAGTGCCTCTAAAATTGCAGATTGCCAATGTCATCTATATGAAAAGAATCTATATGATAATTTGTGTTCCAACGCCTTTTTCTGTAAAAATTTCTAGTAATAGCGCATGTGGAATTAATCCATTTATAATATGTGCCTTCTTTACCCCACCTTTAAGCGCTTGAATGCAAGCCAATGCCTTGGGTAGCATTCCACCGCCAATTATCTTTTTTTGAATTAGTGTATGAACTTCATCTTCGTGCAATGTAGAAGCAATTGATGTTTCATCATTTGGTTCGGTCATTATGCCATTTGTGTTTGAAAGAAAAACTAGTTTCTCTGCACATAGCGCCGTTGCAATAAATGCCGCTACATTGTCTGCATTGACGTTATAAACGTCTCCATTGTTCCCTTTTGCTATGGGAGGGACTACAGGGATAGTACATGCATTGCATAAATTTAAAAATTTTTCTTTATCAATAGAAGTTACCTTACCTACAAAGCCGATGTCTAATTTCTTCGCTTTACCATCATCTGTTTTTGTTTCAACATAATGCTTTTCAGCCTTTAAAGGACAGTAGCCATCTTCCCAGATACATGCAGCATCGCTTCCTAATTCAAGGATCTTTTTTACAATTGAAGCGCTTATCCGATTAATTAAAATGTCTCTTGCAATCTCAAGGGTCTCGCTATCCGTTATACGATGTCCTTCAATAAATTTTGGCGTCATTCCTCTTTTCCCCATCTCCTGACTAATATGAGGACCTCCACCGTGAACCAGTATGGGCAGCATGCCAACAGTTTTCATGAATACAATGTCCTGGAGTACATTAGTAAGCACATTATCGTTAGCCATTGCCCCGCCGCCGAATTTGATAACGACAATTTTGTTTTTAAAAGAACGTATATAAGGAATAGCTTCTATAAGTATATTCGCCTTCTGAATGGCATTTTCCATTATTCTTAATATCTAATTATTATCAATAAAATGTTATAAAAATGAGAAAAAATTATAACATAAGAGAATGTCAAGTCAAGTTTAGTTGTGAAAACTTATGCGAATTTATTAAATTTATAATTATGTAATATTATGGCTATGACAAATTGCGATTGCAAGCGCATCTGAGGCGTCCTCTGGTTCTGGATTTTCTGTTAGTCCGAGTATGATTTTCACCATTTCCCGAACCTGACTTTTGTGGGCACCACCGTTTCCCACAACCGCCTTTTTAATAACAGTTGCTGCATATTCTGTAATGGGTATATTTGCTGTTGCAGCGCACAAGAAAACAATGCCTCTGCCTTCTCCAATCTTTATAGCTGCTTTTATATTTTTACCATAAAAAACCTCTTCAATCGCTATCTGGTCCGGCTGGTGATTAGAAATAATATCCATTATTTTCAAATAAATTGTTTTTAATCTCTGTGGAAAATCTTGATTTCTTTTTGTTTTAATTGAACCATACTCTATGGCTCTTATCTTTGAACCAGTTTTTTCTATCAAACCGTAACCAGCTACCTGAGTACCAGGATCTATTCCAAGAATTTTCATAATTATGTGAATAATGTCTTTTTTATATAATGACTCTGGACAGTATATTTATACTTGTTTTTGAAATTGTCAATAGTAAAGTCTAATAAATCAGTTATAAAATTATTTTTACATTTGTATGCAATGTGATTACTATAGTTATTACATATGCCAAAGATAGATTTATCTATAAATTTATGCAACATAAAACTCGCTAATCCGACAATCCTGGCATCAGGCATACTCGGTACTACAAAGGCATTATTAAAACGAGTAGTGGAAAATGGCGTGGGTGCAGTAACTATAAAATCTGTTAGCACCGAACCACGTGAGGGACATAAGAATCCCACTGTTATTACTTTTGAAGGTGGAATGCTTAATGCGGTGGGGTATTCAAATCCAGGAGTTGATGCAGCGGCTATAGAATTTGCCAGCATAGAAGATGTTGGAGCGCCTGTAATTGCAAGTGTAATTGGTACGCAGAAAGAGGATTTCGTACAAGTGATTAACAGGCTTTCTAAATCAAAATTTTCAGCAATAGAGATTCCCCTTTCCTGTCCGCATACCCCTGGATTTGGCATGCTTGCTGAACAGGGAACACCGCAAGCCACTTTTGATATAACATCGGCTGTAAGGAAAGTAACTAAGTTACCTCTATTCGTTAAAATATCACCTAATATTCCAGAAATTTGCACTGTTGCAAAGGCTGCGGAAGATGCAGGCGCAGATGCTATTACAGCAGTTAATTCAATGGGACCTGGGATGGTTATTAATATCGAGGCACAAAAACCTGTTTTAAGTTTCAAGGTGGGTGGTGTTACCGGAGATGCCTTGAGACCCATTGCCATCAGATGTGTTTATGATATATACAAAGCTGTGAAGATTCCCATTATTGGTGTGGGGGGAATTTCTACAGGACGACACGCTATTGAGATGATAATGGCAGGTGCTTCAGCAATTGGGATAGGAACAGGCATTTATTATCGCGGTATTGACGTGTTTAAGAAGGTATGTGAAGAAATGACACAGTGGATGCAGGAGAATGGTTTTTACAGTATTAATTCTATTGTAGGTATTGCGCATGATTGAACAACCAATAATGGTGAGAATTTTTGATATCACTAAAGAGTCTCCCGGTGTAAAGACGCTTTTTTTTAAATCAAAACTGAACTTTGAACCCGGTCAATTTATCATGGTCTGGATACCATTACTTGACGAAAAACCATTTACTATATCTTATTTTCAAGAAGAACTTGCTGGTATATCTGTTTTAAAAAAGGGTTTATTTACGAACGCATTGCATAATATGAAAAAGGGTGACAAGCTTGGTATACGCGGCCCTTATGGCAGAGGATTTAGCATACCAAAAACCTTAAATTCCTGCGTTGTTGGAGGGGGAATCGGCATGGCGTCTCTTGCAACCCTTACAGAAAGATTGGGCAATGTGACTATTGTACAGGGTACAAAGACTGCCTCAGAGATTATATACAGAGAACGTTTTAAAAATATGAATATATGTACGGAGGATGGGTCTATTGGATTTAAGGGAACGACTGTTGATTTATTTGCGGAACTGTTAAAAAAGCAATCCTTTCAGAGAGTTTATGCGTGCGGTCCTGAAAAGATGATGTACAGGATATTTGAATTGTGTAATAGCCGCTACATTGAATGCGAGGTGTCTCTTGACAGATATATTAAATGTGGTTTTGGTGTATGTGGTCAATGTGACTGTAGCGGACAGAGAATATGTATTGATGGTCCTGTCTTTCCAAGTAATGAGTTAAGTAATATGAAAGACTTCGGTAAAACGTTAATATTGAAAAATGGGAAAAGAGCCTATTGTTAGTACAATAGAATGAACTTAATTTTATTGACACGAATATATAAATAATATAGTATTTTTATTCGTACTATTACAAAAAAAGTTACAGGTCATTTATAACTCTCTTGCATTTAAATGCCCCCATCGTCTAGAGGCCCAGGATGCCAGATTCTCAGTCTGGAGACAGGGGTTCAAATCCCCTTGGGGGTACATACCAAAGTTAAATATAGTAAACTATCAACTCGTTTTTATAATAGAAACTTTTGTTGTTATTAATTTCTTAAAAGCTATCCATTTGGGTCGAATGGCGTTATAAATGCTAATGTAAAAGGAGATGTGTATGCGCAAAGAGATTGTAAAATTAAGGTGCATAATATATGTAGTGTTTTTATTTTTTATCTCAACATTAATTTCGTGTTTTATTCAACCTTGTGTATTCTGTGCAGAAAGAGAAACCACAGATAGGATTCAGGGGTTTGCCGTATGGAACGAAAATGCGGTAGAGAAAACCGGCACGAAAAATGTTGAATTAATGGGTGCATTTGCAACCTCAGATGCGCCGTCATCACAACCAATACCCCTAAGTTTTGAATTTGTTACATTTCAAACACTTTATATGGGGGTTGTCATCATAAACAGCGATGATAAGGATAGGGATGTTGAGGTTGTTTTCGATATTTCAGGACCCGTAAATATAAGAGAAAAGCAAGAAATTACAGTTCCGGCAAATACAACATACTATGCATATATAGAAGACATTTTCAGTAGACCAGGTTTTTATACATTTAAAGGAAGTATACGGGGTGGTGGGAGTTCGAAAATAAGGATGCTTCTTACTGAAGAATAATTTTAAATTTGGTGTTTTTAAATACAAATTACTTAAAACGCCCTTCAAAGTTTTCATAAATATCTTTGGATAGTATACAACGTACTTTTTATTTACGTTTATACCAGATTTGTTGAGTTATGCATGTCAATAAGAAAAGACTTTTGGTCTTATTTTTACTAAATATCCTTATTGCTATTCATATTATCCTGTGGTACAGGCTCAATTATCAGAAAGTTGGAACTTTTAGTTTAAATGGGATAGTAAGCCTTTTTGGTATCGGCTTGTTAAACTCTGCCGCCGCATTCTTTATACTCGTTGTCTTAATTACAATCTTTTCGGGCAGATTATTTTGCGGGTGGGGATGTCACTTCGCCTTCTTTCAGGAATTTGCCTTAAAAATTCTGAACAAATTCAGAATAAATCCACAAATTATTCACTCAAAGGCAAACATCATTCAATACGTTTTCCTTTTAAAAACATTAACAGCAGTTTATGAATTTTGGCTTATATACGGTCTCCCACAATTTCACGTCAGTTTTGGCGACACCCAAGTAATGACCGTTGACCTCCCAAGAAGTCCCATTATCATTACTTTATTCATCTTATTTGATGCATTTCTATTTATTTATCTTTTGGGGTCAAGGGCATTTTGTAGATATGTGTGTCCTTGGGCGCCCATACTTGCCTTATTTGATAATATAAGCCCGTTACGTATTAGAAAAATAGGTGAATGTAAAGGCTGTATGACCTGTACCAGAAATTGCACTATGGGAATACAGGTACACAGCGAGATCGCTCAATATGGCGCAGTTGTTGACACGAATTGTATTCGCTGCCTTACCTGTAAAGGTGCGTGTCCAAATGGTACACTTGGTTACAAATGGGGCTCGAATGTAATTTCTATCATACGTAAAATTAAATGGCTAATCCCGAAGAAAAGTAATTATTGTTGGTATTATGAATTAATACTTATATTTTGCGGCTTAATTGTTGCATATTTTACTCAAATGTGGCTGGGGAGTTTCCAAACGTTTCTTGGCGCTGCGTGGGGACTGTGTTTTGGTATGTTAATAATAAGGTTATTGGAAAGTAAGAGTATATCTCTAAAAGAGATTACTTTATATAGAGAAAAGTTTTTGATAGTGTCTTTGGTAACATTGTGTACGCTTGCCTGGTGCTGGATTACTAACACGCCCCATGACACACGCCTGTTATTGAGAGGGAACAGATTTATGGATTTAATAGAATACGATAAAGCTATTTCAATATATAATCAGGCACTTAACGAAGGTTCTTCAAATAATGAAATTCGTGCGATGCTTGCGTTAGCCTATAAAACAAAGGGCGATTATAATCGCTCTATTACAGAATATAAAATTCTGATTAATAACAATCCCGATAACGCTGCATTGCATAATAATCTGGGAACAGTCTATTATAGAAAAGGGGATTATGACCTCGCCATTGAAGAATATAAAAAATCAACCCAGCTGGATACACACCTTACGGCTGCTTACGGAAATATCGGTTTGATATTTCTGGAAAAAGGAAATATCGAGGAATCTATTCCTTATCTTAGAAAAGTCTTTCAAAACGAGGATGAAATGTTAAAATATATATTTGAATTTTATAAACCTAAACAGGATTTAAAAGGTTGAGTCAATTTTTAATAAAAAAAGGGGGAAATATGTCATCAATTGATAATTTGAAAAATGCATTTGCAGGAGAATCGCAGGCAAACAGAAAGTATCTCGCCTTTGCAAAGAAGGCAGAAGAAGAAGGTTTTAAGCAGGTAGCAAAATTATTCCGCGCTGCAGCCGAGGCCGAAACGGTACATGCACATAATCACCTGAGGGTAATCGGCGGTATCCGCAGTACTAAAGAAAATATTCAGGAGGCTATTAACGGTGAAACGCACGAGTTTAAAAATATGTATCCGCAGATGATTGAGGAGGCAAAGAAAGAGGATCACAAACAGGCATTGCAAAGCTTTGGATTTGCTAATAAAGTAGAAAAAACACACGCAGACCTTTATCAGAAGGCATTAAACAATTTAGGCAAGAACGAATCAGTAGATTATTATGTATGCCAGATTTGCGGTAATACAGTTGAAAATGCAGCGCCAGATAAATGCCCTATCTGTAGCGCATCGAAATCCATGTTTATAAAAATTAGTTAATAAAGTAGGTAATCATTCCCCCGATATGATTTTTATAATCCAACAAACTGAATTCTCACGGTAAGAGGGCTGGACAAAATTTGTCTTTGTGTTGTTTTTGGCCAGTCTTATGCGTGTTTGAAAATAATACATGAATTCTAATTGACAACAAAATAGTTATGCTGTAAACTTTTTAAAAATTAGCAATTAGGCTTAATTTCACAGTATTTAGCTTATCTTTAGCAAAAAGTAGAGATTAGAGCAGTTATTAATAAACTCGTCATTTTTAAAACTAATTTTAATACATGATTTTAAGCTATTGTTTAAAAATAACAAACAAAAAGATATGGTTAAA
>MHYY01000048.1 GCA_001830285.1 Planctomycetes bacterium RIFCSPLOWO2_12_38_17
GAAAAACTGATATATTCCTGGATTAGGAATGGTTCTTTGTGTGTTTCACGTACGCAGTTTTTAATTTCATCCATTGAAGGCTTGTCTGGTAATGATTCGAGATTGTCAATAAATTTCTTTAACAGAATACTCATAAATGATTTTTAAGTTTGGGAATATTTTAATGTTTATGAAATTTAAATAAACAAAATTAGCTTCTTCGCTTTGCCCAGAATGACAATTAATCATGCTGAATCTTTCGCCTTTTGCCATGCTGAACGGAGCGCAGAATTTAATTAATTATATTCATTTGATAACGTTCTTACAAGTATTTGAAAAAAATATTTTAAGACCAGATATTCTTTAAGCATAGTTAGAAGCCGTCGGGTAAATTGGGATATCCCAAGGACATTGGCTCATATTTGACATGAACAAGTTCACCTGTTAGTGCTTTCAAGAATTCAGTCAGGTCGTTGACTTCCTGGGCGGTAAGATTCAAGCCGTGTATGTCAGGACTTTTGTTTTCGCTTCTTCCGCCACCACCGTTGTAGAATTGGACTACTTCAAATAATGTTGGAAAGAATCCATTGTGCATGTAAGGAGTAGTTTCTGTGATATTGCGTAATGTAGGCGTTTTAAAAGCACCTTTGTCGGCATCGTTTTTTGTGACGTCATATCGTCCAAGATCTTCTTTTAGTGGACCATCAGCAGGAACGCCGATATTATGAAAATTGTTATCTGTAAAATTGGGTCCGCTATGGCATTTGATACATTCTGCTTTGGTGTTAAAAAGGTACATACCTCTCATGGCAGACTCACTCAGGGCGCTTTCGTCACCCATCATATATCTGTCAAAGGGCGAATTGGCGAATACAATCGTACGCTCAAAAGCGGCGATTGCCTTTGCTATGCCATTCGCAGTAACATCTGTCCCAAAGACCTCCTTAAATGCACCGACATACTCAGGCATGCTATTTAATTTTTTCACAATGCTATCAAGTGTTTCATTCATTTCGTTTGGGTTCTGAATAGGACCAAGTGCCTGTTCTTCCAGAGTGGCTGCGCGCCCATCCCAGAATTGAAGTTCGTTGTAAGCGCAGTTGATTATTGTTGGGGTATTTCTGCCGCCCTCTTTGGAGGCAGGACCGCCCAGCATTCTTGGTAAGCCGTCAGCAAATCCAAGCGTAGGATTATGGCATGTAGCGCAACTAATCCAATTATTTCCAGAAAGCCTCGGGTCAAAAAACAGCTTCTTGCCTAATTCAATTTTTGCAGGGGTTTGTGGGTTGTTTGCAGGTATTACAACAGGCGGAAGCAACCCAAGCGGTGGATGCTTTATGGCATCGTTGCTATGGGCTTCATGAACAGTTAAAACCAGAGAAGGAACAATGCAAAGAATGAATTTCATAAATTTTTTCATTGTAATAAACCTCCATATGAACGAATAAATTGATAAAGGTTACCGAATTTAAAATACAGCGATGAATCACTGCCTATTTCTTTACTACTGAATAGAAAAACTACCATCCACGCATATAACCTGTCCGGTGACATAGTCAGAAGCGCTGGATGCCAGAAAGACAACAACACCGGAAAGGTCTGCAATAGTCATTGATTTACCAAGTCCCTTGCCAGCGCCTGTTACAATGGCAGCTGTGTCTCGTAAGCTAAACAATTCAATGCACATAATGACTGTCTTTTATTCTAAATATTAAAATAGATTGGTTTATTAATAGGTTATTTTAACGTCTTTGTTCTTCAAAAGCGATTTTGTCAGGCTAATTTCCATAAGGTCGGCGTTTTTAATTTAATGGATTTCGTTTTTCAGTACCCTTGCCTGCAAGTACTTTATCAAGATAATAATTAACCTGCCTTGCCTCTGAATCGTTCAATAAATTGGGATCAAACGACCTCATCAGTTCAATTGTTTTTATCCAATCTGCCGAGGTCTTTTTGGATGTAAATATACGTTCAATGGTATGGCATCTATGACACTTTCCCAGAATAATTTTCATACCTATTTGTACATCCATCTTTGTATCGTCAATGCCAAGATTTTTTACCAGATAACCCAGTACCTGCAATGCCTCCTGGTCATTTAAGATTGCAGGTTCTTTGGTACGGATACGCGTGATATAATTTCGCCAGTCATTTTCCGTTTTAACAGAGGCATAGACCCTTTCCAGGGAATGGCATGTAGAGCATCTTTGCTGAATAACTTTATGACCCATGTTTATATTAACTTTTACAGGGGTTCCTTTATCGTAAAGCAATGTATATTGACTTCCTACTGTAGTAAGTGTGAAATAACCTGCGCTTAAAGTTACTGTCATATAAGTAAGTATTATTATAATTATTCCGTAGATTGATAAGCGTTGATAATATTGTTTAAATAGCCTTACAATAGATATCTTGGCAATTATCAGAGGGAAGATAGTAATTCCAATATAGGCGTGAATCGCATTTACTGGCGTCAAAGTTGTGTAACTTGAAGTAAGTTTTTTGAGCATGAAAGCACATATGAATAAATAGAGGGCAACAAAAATATATCCTGCAATACGATGCGCCCACAGGAAAAATTCCTGATTTTTTGGGGATCGCCTTCTGCCTAAAAAGATAAGAATAAGGGTAACAGCGATAATACCAACAGCAAGCAGGATAAATGCTAGTAAAGAGTTAGTTATCGGCTGCATGGATTGTACTATTTTGATAAATTTCTAAAGTCAAACATTGTGTCCAGTATTTTTTCTTTATAATTACCCACATCGGTTTTGTTTTCCATAAGTTGTGTGATTTCTGCAGCGTTTTTCGTTTCGCCAAGGAGAATAGCGCCCACTATTTTTCCGTCTTTTAAAAATAACTTTTTGTATATATTTTTACTGGGGTCGGCTACTTTTATTTGTTCAATTGTTTTATCTTCTGCCGCTATATCGCCCATTGAGGTTAGATGTATGCCTGCGACCTTTAGCGTTGTGGATGGAACGGTACCTTTATAGACTTCTTTTCCGCCGGACATATTTATACCTGTAATCACCCCCTGCCTTTGTGCTGCTGGCCAGATACCGTACATCCTGCCGTTATATTCCGCTGCGTCTCCTGCTGCATATATGTTGGTAAGGTCGGTTTCCATGCGATCATTTACAATAATACCTTTGTTTACCGCTATTCCGGCTTCCCGCGCAAGTGTAATATTTGGTTTAATCCCTGCCGAGACAAGAATGAAATTGCTCTCGACAATGCTACCATCTTTTAGTTCTACAATTTTTGTATGACCGGATTCTTTTATCGATTTTGATTGAGCCCCGAGGAGAAATTTTAAACCCATTTCTTCCATCTGCTTTTGTAAAATTACAGAGCCTTCCGAATCCAGTTGTCTTGGGAGTAACCGATCAAAAATTTCAACAACTGTTACTGAAAGCCCCAATTTTCTGAGACCATTTCCTGCCTCAAGTCCGAGCAGTCCCCCGCCAATCAGGGTTGCCGTTCTTGTTAATGAAGCATGTTTTGTGATTGTTAATGCATCCTCAACGGTTCGCAAGGTAAAAACGCCTTCTGGTGTATTAATTCCGTCTATAGGCGGAAGGGCGCTGCTACTACCTGTGGCAAGCGGTAATTTGCTGTAAGTAAAGCAAGACGTGTCTTTAAGTGTAATTTTCTGGTTTTTAGGGTCAACATGCTTAACTGTACAATTAAGAAATAATTGGATTTTATTTTTGTTGTACCACTCGTAATTGTGAACGAATATATCTTCTGCATTTACCTCTTTTGCCAGTAGTTCGGGAAGTCTTGGTCGTGAATAAAATAGATAGTGGTCTTGTGAAAATATTTTTATTTCTGATAAATTATCGTTTCTGCGAATGGCTTTTGCTGCCTCGGTACCTGCAACACCATTCCCAATGATAATGTAATCCATGCTCAAAAGATATTTCTCACAGGATAAAATTTATTTAAGCGCCTATTTCATTATCTTTATCGACCAAAACTAATTCCTATTGATTCCGCTGTTTTTACCAGACCTTCTTCCGTGGGCACCCTTTTTTGACCTTTGGCAACATCATTCAAAGAGACAGATTCAATCCTTTGCCCTTTTAAACAGACCATTTCGCCAAATCGTTTATTGGCGATCAAATCAACTGCCGCAACACCAAAACGGGTAGAAAGGATACGGTCAAAGGCACAGGGGGAACCTCCCCTCTGCAAATGTCCGAGGACGGTGACACGGACCTCCATCTCAGTACACTTACCGATTTCAGCCCCGACCTTGTTTCCGATACCACCAAGACGTTCAGCGCTCCCGCCAGCCTCTGGTGGGGCGCACAGTATCGACACTTCACCGCCTATCGGTTTTGCACCCTCGGATACGACCACGATACTTGCCTTGTTGCCACTTTTTTTACGGTTAATAATCTTCTGGCATACCTTACCTATATCAAAAGGGATTTCAGGGATGAGGATCACGTCAGCGCCTCCCCCGATTCCCGTTTCCAATGCTATCCATCCTACATAGCGTCCCATTACCTCTACGACCATGACCCTGTGGTGGCTTTCGGCCGTGGTGTGTAGTCGATCCAGCGCCTCTGTAGCTGTTTCCACGGCAGTGTTAAATCCAAAAGTAACATCCGTTGCTAGGATATCGTTGTCGATGGTTTTTGGAACTCCAACAATGGGACATCCCATTTTGAATAATTCATGCGCAATATTGAGTGAACCGTCTCCCCCGATAACAACCAGTGCATCAAGACCCAGCGATTGAACGTTTTTGATTACGTCTTTAGAGACATCTCTCGCTTCGGGCTTGCCGTTTATAGTGACTTTATATTCAAAGGGATTCGCTCTGTTGGATGTACCCAGAATCGTGCCCCCGATAGGAAGTATTCCGCGAACATTCCACAGTGTTAAGTTCCGGGTTTTATCGGGTAAAACAAGGCCGTCAAAACCATCTTCTATTCCAATTACCTCATAATTATGCTTTATCGTTGCCGATTTCACGACAGCACGGATAACGGCATTTAGTCCGGGGCAATCGCCACCGCCAGTTAGTACACCAATTCTTTTTATTAAGTTTACGGTTTTCATTTATACGATTCCCACGATAAGGCTACGAATATATTAGCCATCCTTCCCGTGCCCGGTTAGAAGATGGAAGCGATTAAGGTGTTATAGAGTAATTTCGCATTTTTGGGCTAGCTGGATAATTTTTATTATCTCTTTTTGGGCGCCAGCTTTCTTACGTATTTAGCTAATGCCTGTATTTCTTCTGGTTTTAGTTTCTCGCTCCATTTCGGCATCTTATTTTTGCCGCTGGTAATGGTGTTTAATATCTCCTCATCTTTTTTGGTGGCTTGCCATTTCGGGTCTGCAAAGTTAGGGGCTTTTAATTCATGCCCTCTCTTTGTCCCTTTTCCATCCTCGCCATGACAGGTTGTGCAGTGGTATATATATAAACTTTTTGCATTAATTTCTTCGCCTTCCTGACAAAAGACAGATGGACAACCAGTATATGAAACTAATGTGATAATGAAAAAAGATATTAGATAAAGCAAAGCACTTTTCCGCATATTCATATCACGCACTCCTTCTTGAATGTTATTAATTTTGAGACGTATCAAATTTACCAACATAATTGTTTTGCATCATTAAAAACCGGTGTTTCGGGACTTATTATATTGCGTATTTAAATTCCCCTTAGTCTTCTTTGGTGAAGACTAAGGGGAGGGTTGTAAGTTAATCATGGAATCTTAAGAAGACAAAGCTTTATTTCTTCCCAAAGCCCCGGACTACCGGCAACAAGGCTTTAATTTCATCCTGGCTCAGCTTTTCTTTAAAAGGCATCATCTTTTCCGGGGTGCCGTCATTAATTTGTTTTATAATCTGTTCGTCTGTTGCCTTTGCCTGCCAGTTAGGGTCTGTAAAATCACGCGCCCCCAGTCCTGCTCCAAGTTCCGTAGTTTTACCGTCAGCGCCGTGGCATGTTTTGCAGTGCGTTTGATACAGTTTGTTTGCGTCTATATCCGCCGCTTTCGAAGCGGTAGTTCCTGAAAAAAAGGTAACCAAGCCGGTAACAACTGCAAATGAAGTAGCTACAAAGATACCTTTCTTGTACATATTCTTCCCTCCTTATAAAAATGATAAGTATTATTGTTGCGATATTCAAAAAAGTGAAATCTGAAATTTTACTCTTCATACGCGAGGACACGAATAATGCCCATCGTACCACCATCGATATTTGTGGTGCTATCGGAAACAGAAACAACTTTGTTTATTTTATTTGCCTGCAAAAAATCATTCACTTCCTTATCCAATGACACAAGTTCGTTATGAACGTGGAATATCTTAAGAGATGAACTAAAGGTTTTTACTTTTACCATAAATAGCTCCTTTAAATAAATAAACAAAATTATTTAGTAACATTCACCTCTTTAGTTCCTTCCCATATACCATGGAGATTACAACGGCTAAATGCCCGCAGCGTTCTTATCCCCTCATGAGGGAGAACGATGGATAATGTCACTTCAGGCTTGTTGAGTTCAGCCGTAAAATCTACCCGAGAGATGTAAATGTGTCCACTATAAAGGTCAACAAACTGGATAAAATGGCCGTTTTCCATTACATGGGGGGCTTCCCCAACTTTTATAGTTACCGTAAAAGGTTGTCCTGCTTTTACTGTTGCCGGCACGGTAATTACAGGTACGTGTTTCTTTGCGGTTTCTGCCGGACCCGACGCTAAAGTGTTAATCTGACAAAATAAACTTGGCTCTGCCATTTTTATTCTCCTTTTAAAGAAAGTTAATGAGAATTAAATTCGATAATTATTTACACCTATAGGTACTGCCTTTATTGCTTTTACGGGGCATATTGGAATACAGCGTTCACATTGATTGCACTTATTTTGGATTATTTCTGCCTTGTTGTTTTTCATAGCAATGGCATCCAATGGACACACATGTAAACATTCTTCGCAACCGACACATTCCGGTTTATCTACAGCAATCATTTTGTTTGCCTTTCCATGACACCCGATTTGATTAAATGCGCTAATCAGTCTTTATTTCAATCTTTCTTGGTTTTACATATGCTGCCTTTGGCAGAATAAGGGTCAAAGCACCATCAGCCATCTTCGCTTCAATTTTGCTTCTGTTAACAGCGTCTGAAATAACAAAATGTCTGTGATAATGTCCGGTGTCGTATTCACTGTAAATTATTTTCTCATTACTATAAGTCGTTTGTGGAATCTCACCATTGATAATTAATTCGTTACTTTGCATATCAACGGTTATGTTTTCAGTATCCACGCCTGGCATATCAATTAATATGACAAAATTATCGGGCGTTTCATATATATCAGAGAGGGGGAAATACCACCTTCCCTTGCCAGTTACGGTACATCTATCAGACGAAATTTTCTTTTTTTCAACGGCTGGATGTTCTTTTTTTTCCATATTAGAGATCTCCTTTTTCCATTAGGATTTTTTAATAATAACCTGCTTTGGTTTCGATTCCGGCGCCTTGGGTAGTGTAACTACAAGGACGCCGTTTTTATAAGACGCTGTCACCTTTTCGGCGTCAACCCTTTCTGGCAAAATGATAGCGCGTGCGAATGTACCATACGGCCTTTCTCTCCTCAAATAAGTCATTTTTGATACCTCAATACTGGTTTTCCTTTCGCCTTTGATGGTTAAGACATCATTTACCACCTGAACATCCAGGTCATTAACTTTTATACCCGGAATTTCTGCGCGAACAATGACATTATCACCAGAAGTTGAGACAATAATCGGAGGAAATTCCGTATTAATATACGTACCTTTAGGTGGCGTTGAACTTAAAAAATCTAATAAATCACTCATTTCGCGCTGGATATGCGTGAGGCTATCGAGCGGGTCAGGCCGGTCCCATTTAATTAAATCCATTTCTAAGCACCTCCTTAAATGTTTTATTGTTATAAAGTATATTTATCCAGAATTTTAGACAGCCTGTTCTATTTTACTGGATTGAATTCTTATTTCCGTATCAGTAAGAAATCTTATTTATTATTTTGAATAACATGATTTTCTCGTTGAATTAAGCCAGTTTAACGAGATTTTAGCTAAATAATGTAACGAATAATTAAAAACAATAATTAATGGCTAATTTTCTACTCGAAATAATTACGCAATAGGAATGCCAAGTGTAAATTCGAAAATAATGATGCATTAATTTATTAAGGTTATTTATGCTTTGACGAATCTCTTTCCGGACAATTGTTTTACCAGCTTCTTTATTTCAAGTATCATCAGGGTGCTTGTTACAATAGATGCGGGCAAATTAGAAGCCTGGATTATTTCATCTATATCTTTTGGACTGCTGGAGAGTAGTGTAAATATCTTTTTCTCCTGAGAATTGAGAGATAGACTTCTCGGGTCGTCAAATTTAGATTCGATATCGGTGCTGAAAGATTCTGCTACAGGTCCCAGCTCCTGTATGATATCGTTAATATCTTCCACCAATTTTGCACCGTCCTTTATCAATTTATTTGTGCCGTGGCTATAAATGCTGTCAATATTGCCAGGTATGGCAAAAACCTCCTTTCCCTGCTCAAGTGCCCATTGTGCAGTTATCAGCGAACCGCTTTTAAGTGAAGATTCAACTACAAGCACGCCAAGCGATAAACCGCTTATCAACCTATTTCTTGGCGGAAAATTGCGGAAATCAGGCGGCGTTTTCATGGGGAATTCGGATACGATTGCGCCGTGTTGTAAAATTTGTTCTGCAAGTGCTAGATTTTCTCTGGGATAAACGACGCCGAGTCCGCAACCGAGTACTGCAATAGTGCGTCCTTTAGCGCTGATAGCGCCACGATGGGCGGCAGCGTCTATACCTCTTGCCAGTCCGCTTATAATACAGAGCCCTTTTGACGCAAGCTGGCGTGCGAATCGTTCTGCCTGCGAGAGTCCATAATAAGTACAGCGTCTGGCGCCTACTATTGCAATGGATAATATATCAGTTTCAAGGAGACTGCCCTTAACGTAAAGGACAAGCGGTGGGTCGTAAATATTTTTAAGATGTTTTGGGTATTGCTCGCTTGTATAGGGGATTATTTGTACATTTTTTTCACTTGCAAGTTTAATTTCTGTTGTTACATCAATGCTGTTGGCTGTTTCTGAAATTGCACAGGCGAGTTTTGGACCTATACCAGGTACTGCTTCAAGTTCATCTTTTTTAGCGTTGAGTATGGCTTCTGTCGTGCTGAAATGCTCAAGTAAACCCAGGTATGTCCTTGCGCCAATCCCCCTTGTCAAACTCAGACGCAAAAGGGCTTCAAATTCAGTCAATATAATACCCCTTATGATACAAATCTTTATTCTCTAGTTCAAAAAATGTTTCCAGATACACCTTCTTTTCAATAAAAGCTTTTACAACATCTCTGTTAAAGAGGTGCATTTAATATTTTATATAAAATCTCTTCTGTTACCTCATCTGATATAATAACCTCTCCAATTTTTTTGGGCAGAATAAAGCGTAGTTTGCCGGAAATAACTTTTTTATCTGTATATAGCGTTTTTACAATATCGCCAGGTTTTAAGTCTATTGTAAGCGGCAATCCCAATCTTTTAATAAGGGACAACTGACGTTCGTACACTTTGTTGTTTGTTAGACCAATTTCGATGGCAATTTTTGTGGCATAAAGCATACCAATGGCAATCGCCTCTCCATGTCTGTATTTGTTATAATTTGTAAGGGTTTCAATGGCGTGGCCTATCGTGTGTCCGTAGTTTAAAATGGCGCGCAGATACACCTCTTTTTCATCTTCTTCGACCACGCTTGTCTTTATCTGGCATGAATCGGCGATAATCTTAAGAAGCGCAGTATGGTCGAGTTGTAAGATGTCATAAAGATGCTTTTCGATATATTCGAATAGCTCGGCGTTTCTGATGACGCCATATTTTATAACTTCTACTAGTCCCACGACAAACTCTACGGCAGGCAGTGTTGAAAGTGTGTCTGTATCAATAAAGACAGCCTTTGGTTGATAAAAGCTGCCAATCATGTTTTTGCCTTTTGGATGATTTACAGCGACCTTGCCGCCGATACTGCTATCAACCTGTGCAAGCAACGATGTAGGTATCTGAATAAATGGAATACCGCGCATAAAGGTTGAAGCCACAAAACCTGAGATATCACCGACTACTCCGCCACCCAGGGCAACAATGAGGGCGTTCCTGTCCAGCTTGTGATCAAAGCAGGCATCGTAAAGGATACATGCAGTTCCGAGGGTTTTCTGTTCTTCGCCGGGTTGTAATGAGACAAGCCTGACATCAAACTTGTTTCTCTTAAGACTTTCCGTTACAATACTGCCATATACCTTTTCAATATTTGTGTCTGTAATCAAAAGAGTTTTACAGGGCGCTTTTTCTTTGACCAGAGTATCTCCGATTCGTTCAAGAAGCCCTGTGTCTATGTAAATGTTGTAACTATTACTTGATAGGTTAACACGTATCATTTCCATAAGGTAATACCCGAATACACTTCACCGAAATATCCCATAGTGCGGGAATTCATCCCCGCTCATAGCAGACCCCAAAGGTCAGCGCTACATCATTCATTAAGAAACTGAGTGCAAAACCTTTGAAAACTAAATGTTTGATAAGAAATTTACCACAGATTTCGCAGATTTTAAAGAATAAATTAATTTAAAAAATATTTACATTTTTTTATTTGTATATATTATAATGCATGCATTTGTATGATTTACAAATTTTATTTTGCTAAAAAATTTTAAAATATTCTCAATAGTCTAAATTAAAATGTATCAAGCGTTTTAGCTGAAATAAGCATGTAAATTTGTAGGGCTTTTATTTCGTATAAATATGTTTTCTTCTCCTCAGTTTCTGAAACAGGAAATTATGCTGCGTGTGCTGTATTCGCTCATGCCGGTTGCGATAACAGCGGTCTATTTTTTTGGGTGGTGCATAGTAAGCATTATAGCTGTTTCGATGATATTTGCTTTCTTAACAGAATGGTACATGGCTTCCATGCGAAAGGGGAAGATAAGCTATGCATGTTTTGTTAGCGCCGGCAT
>MHYY01000049.1 GCA_001830285.1 Planctomycetes bacterium RIFCSPLOWO2_12_38_17
TGATTTTATACCGCTATTGTTTCAACCATTTTCCATTCCTGAGATTTTTGGGAAACATGCCATAAATCGTAATTTTGCTGCAAATTTAGCCACAGCTGAGGTGTTGTGCTGAACGCCTTTGATAGACGTAGCGCCATATCCGGGGTAATTGAACCATGTTCGTTAACAATCCTGGATAGTGTTTTTCTTGAAACTCCAAGTGATTTTGCAAATTCTGAAACTGTCAAATTCAGAGGCTCTAAATAATGTCTTTTCAATATACCGCCTGGATGTGTTGGAGATCTAGTTCTCATTTCTCAATCCTCCTAATGATAATCTATATAATCAACATTGTACGCATCGCCTTCTTTAAAATTAAAAACAATCCGCCAATTTCCTGATACTTTTACCGCCCAGTTACCCTTCATTTTACCTTTAAGCTGATGTAAGTCAGAACCAGGGTATTTCATATCTCTTACATCACCTGAGGCTTCCAGTCTATCAAGAATATCGGCCAGCTTTTGTGCATGTTTGGCTTGTATGCCCTTTTTAACTCCTGTATAAAAATAATTTCCAAGCCCTTTGTGCACAAAACTTTTGATCATTGAATCAGTGTAACCTAATTAGTTACACATGTCAAAGGTAAATCGTTTTGCCTGCTGCTAGAGGTAAACAGTGTCACAACGCAAATAAACGTTGTTGACAATTTTATACGCTGTACATGGAAAGATCGAGAGGTCAAGTCTTTTTTCTTGAAAGTTTGTTGTAAAGGCAACACAAAAATAGTTTCTACGCCTTTGCCATCCTTACCACCGTTTTAATTGCCTCTATCATTGAACTCGGGTTTGCAATGCCTTTACCAGCTATATCGTAAGCAGTACCATGGTCGGGCGATGTGCGAACAAACGGAATTCCTAATGTGATATTTACTCCAGTTTCAAAGGCATGCAATTTCAGAGGGATTGCACCCTGGTCATGATAGATGGCTGCAACTACGTCGTACGTACCCTTAAATGCCTTATAAAATACGGTATCTGCAGAGTGAGGACCATCGCACATAATACCCTTCTCCCTTGCCTTTTCAATTGCTGGAATAATGACCTTTCTTTCCTCATCGCCAAATATACCCTCCTCTCCCGCATGTGGATTTAATCCGCAAACAGCGAACCTCGGCTTTTTTAAACCAAAATATTGCCTGAGCCCACTATCTGTTATAACTATTGTTTCCAAAACATCCTCAATTGTAATTGACTGAGGTACATCTTTCAGTGCAATATGTGTGGTTACAAAAGCAACCCTCAATTTTCCACCCACCATAAGCATAACGACTCGCCCGGCACCTGAAAAAATCCTGAGCATCTCCGTATGTCCCGGATAACCATATCCGGCTAAATGAATAGCCTCCTTGCAGATTGGCGCTGTAACTAGGGCATCAATATGTCCACTCATAGCAAGATTAATTCCTCTGATTACACATTGAACTGATAATTCACCACCTTCAGCGGTAGCCCTCTTCAATTTCATAAGACCCGATTTGAATTCACCTGTGGGCAACAAAAAAACAGATGTTTTTAAGCCCCCGATATCCGAAATATGGGATATCGTTGAATACTCCATCGGGATGTTCAATGCCCTTGCAGTCTTATCAAATACGCCTTTATTGCCGATAATTACATAACTGGCAATCTTCCTGATTGCAGGGGATTTTATTGCCTTCAAGATAATCTCAGGTCCGATCCCGCATGGATCACCCATCGTAACTCCGATGAGCAATTTAGACTTTTTAGTTTTTTTCATAATATACTTTTTGTCTTAAAATAATTCGCAAAATCGTAATGATGCCCACTATTAAAACCCCTGTTCAGTTAATTGTTCCCATGTAATATCACCATCATTCTCTTTTTTAAGAATCTTTTTAACCCATTTTCCTAACATGTCAATCTCGATATTCACCTGATCCCCCACTTTCTTAAATCCCATGGTAGTCAAAGTCAATGTATACGGAATCAATGCCACAGAAAAAACACCACCCACAACATCAACAATTGTAAGACTGATACCGTCTATAGCTACAGAACCCTTTTCAATCATCATGTCGGTGAACCTCTTTTCGACCGAGAAGAACATTGTACACTGGTCTGCATATTGTTTCTTTTCTTTTATGATGCCAATACCATCCACATGACCTGTAACAAAGTGTCCTCCTAATCTGTCGCCTACCTTTAATGCCCTTTCAATATTAACTTTCTCAGTATTGCGTAATTTTCCTAACGTGGTTTTTTTGAGGGTTTCACTGGATACATCAAAACCGGCAACAGTACCTTTAACTTCTTTTACCGTAAGGCATACGCCATTAATGGCTATACTTTCCCCAAGCTTGAAGTCTTTGCCAAAATCCCCTATATCTAAAAATATTTCTGCCCCCCCTGCTTTAAGGGATATTTTTTTTACGGTTGCTAAGTATTCGATAATGCCTGTAAACATATATTTTATTTAGAATTTAAAAGACAGGCGTCAGAATCCAAAACTAAAAACATCTTTTATCTTTAATTTGTTATTTTGCATTCTTATTTTTGCATTTTTCACTACATTTTAAATAAACTCTATTGACCGCTTTTGTGCATCCTGCCAAGCACCGTCTTTCCTGCCGTTACTTTATCTCCTGCCTTGACCACCACCTCAAATCCAACTGAATTTGGGACAAAGACCTCTACCCTTGAACCAAACTTTATCATGCCAAATCTCTGTCCCTGTTCAAACCTATCTCCAGCCGTGCATGCACACACAATACGTTTAGCAATTTTTCCTGCAATCTGTTTTACAGCAATTTTTGCATCGCTTCCAATTAAAGATAAACCAATTATATTATTCTCATTACTACTGAAACATTCCTCATCCCTTGCGTCAAGGAACTTGCCCGTTGTATGTCTTATAAATTCCACGCATCCTTTCGCAGGCATACGATTGACGTGCACATTGAGCACAGACATGAAAATACTTATTTTGGTCGTATTACATTTTAAGTAACTATCTTCAAAGACAGGAACAATGTGCGTTACAGTACCATCTGCTGGGGCAATGATCAATCCCTCACCATGCGGTGGATTCCTTTCCGGGTCTCTAAAAAAATTGAATAAAAACATCAATAAAAATGCCGGGATAGGAATAATCCATGGGAAAAATACAATTGAAAAGCCTAAGCCAATCGCAACAGGAACACCAAAGATAATTAACTCTCTTAAGCCGTATCTAGTCAGAGAAACAAACATAATCAAAATAAAAATAATTTTTATAAAATTAAATTTGAATGAAATATACCAAAAAAAGCACCCTTTTCCATAAAATAAAAGAATCTGTTGACAAGCTGCAAAAAATCTGCTATAGAACCACTCGCTTTTTTCGCTTTTTAATTTCCATAACCTACCTTTTTACAAAGGTATACATATAAAGCAGGAGACTGCATTGACTACTATTAGTTGTGTTAAGGCAAGGGAAATTCTTGATTCAAGGGGAAACCCAACCGTAGAAGTAGATGTGGTTTTAGAAAGTGGGGTTATCGGCCGTGCTGCAGTGCCTTCTGGCGCATCTACTGGTAAAAAAGAAGCGCTTGAACTCAGGGATACAGACAAGCCTTCACGCTATATGGGCAGGGGTGTGCAAACGGCGGTTAAAAATGTAAATGAAATTATTTCCCACAAATTGGTAGGAATGTATGCAACAAGACAGGTTGAAATTGATAATCTCCTGATAAACTTAGACAAAACAAGCAACAAAGGCAAGCTAGGCGCAAATGCAATTCTTGGCGTTTCTCTTGCCGCTGCTAAAGCTGCTGCCAATGCCCTATGTCTCCCCCTATACCGCTATATCGGCGGAACAAATGCAAGGGTCTTACCTGTCCCAATGATGAATATCTTAAATGGAGGCAAACACGCCGATAACAATCTGGATATCCAGGAATTCATGATTATGCCAATCAAGGCTGAAAGTTTTGCTGAGGCGTTGCGGATGGGAACTGAGGTCTTTCACAATTTACGCTCCGTACTAAAATCCAAAGGATACAATACGAATGTTGGTGATGAAGGGGGCTTTGCTCCAAACTTAAAGACCAGTGAAGAAGCGCTTGACCTGCTTCTTGAGGCAATAAAAAAAGCCGGCTACACGGCTGGCAAGGATGTTTATCTTGCACTTGATTCAGCCGCTAGTGAATTCTATAAGGATGGGAAATATGTATTAAGGGCAGAAGGAGGCGCTAAAAAATCAAGCGACGAACTAATTGCCCTTTATTCTAAACTACTGGACAAATACCCGATATGCAGCATAGAAGACGGGCTTTCGGAGGAAGACTGGGAAGGCTGGAAAAAGTTGACAAAAATTTTAGGTAATAAGATACAACTTGTTGGCGACGATATTTTTGTAACCAACACAAAAATCCTTGAAAAAGGAATTGAGCAGGGAGTGGCGAATTCCATATTGATCAAGGTAAATCAAATAGGCACGCTCACAGAAACCCTTAATGCAATCGAACTCGCCAGAACGAATGGATATACTACAGTAATTTCCCATCGCTCAGGAGAAACAGAAGACACAACCATTGCTGATATTGCAGTAGCAACAAATGCCGGACAAATTAAAACCGGTTCACTCAGCAGGACAGACCGTATTTGCAAATACAATCAACTTCTTCGTATAGAAGAAGAACTCTCTAACAACGCCATATACGGAGGTAAATTATGCAAATTACAAGAAAAGACCTAATTGGCAGTAAAAATCTCCTGGGTATTAAAAATTCGGAAAACAGAATTAACAACTCTTTATTCCCTGCAAATGAGGATACGAACGGAAGCAACCAATCTCCGGTTAAAGACAATTACTTTATTAAAACTGCTTTGATGATATTTATCGCCTCATGTGTGGTAATTATGTTTTCTTCAATAATCACCAAGAACAGGCAAGATAGATTGACCATGTTATATGAAAAAAATAAGCTTGAAAAACAGATTGAAATGTTCGAAACAGAAAATTCTCAATTAGAAAGGGAGTATCTTGCATTAAAGAATGACCCAACAACAATCGAAAGAGAGGCAAGAGAGCAATTGGGTTATATAGCCTCCGGTGAAACTATTTATCAAAAATACAATTTCAAAATAAAAAGTGTAGTAAAACAAGAACCTTTAGAAGAAACACCACAGAATCGTTGGAAGACATTTCTGTTTGAAGGACCTTTTCCATGGCAGTTTCCAACCCTTATTATCCTGTTTGCATCGGCATATTTCCTGATTTCATATTACTATGAATATAGAAGGCTACATCGCTCAAATTGTTAAGAATGCAAAAACGGCATCCAGAAATATAGCCTCAGCTAACACCACAATAAAAAACACTGCGCTCAACCACATAGCAGAAGGAATAGTATCCTCAACTACCATGCTAAAAGCAGAAAATGAAAAGGATGTTATTCCTGCACAAAAGGCGGGTCTCTCTGATGCCATTATTGACCGTCTGCGCCTTACAGACAGCCGCATTAAGGACATGGCAGAAGGCATCAAACAAATTATCAATCTTCCAGACCCTGTTGGCGATGTAATATGGGAACGAACAAGACCAAATGGCTTGCAAATCCAGAAAGTGCGTGTACCCATTGGCGTTATCGTTATCATATACGAATCGCGCCCAAACGTAACGGCTGACGCTGCGGCACTATGTCTTAAAGCTGGCAATGCAGTTATACTGCGGGGTGGAAAAGAATCAATTCATTCTAACATAGCTATATATAAAATACTATCCTCTGCATTAGAAAGGGCTGGGCTGGATAAGCACTGCATTCAGCTTGTTGAAATTATTGAACGTGAGGCAATTGATTACCTACTTAAGGCAGACCAATATGTGGATGTCGTTATCCCGCGCGGCGGCGAGGCACTTATCCGTGCAGTTGTTGAAAAATCCACAATACCCGTAATCAAACATTATAAGGGCGTGTGCCATGTATTTGTGGATGAATTCGCAAATCTGAAGATGGCGGAAGATGTCTGTTTCAACGCCAAGGTACAAAGACCAGCCACATGCAACGCCATGGAAACAATGCTTGTTCACGAAAAGGTAGCATCGGTATTTTTACCAAATATAGCAAGAAGACTACTTGATGCTAAGGTAGAAATACGCGGCTGTAACAAAACATGTAAAATCCTTAGCAATGTAAAACAAGCAACTGAAGAGGACTTTTACAATGAATATCTCGACTTGATATTAAATGTAAAGGTTGTAAATTCTCTTGATGATGCAATTTTACATATAACAAAATATGGTTCAAATCATTCTGATGCAATTATTACTGAAGATGTCAATAATGCGCTGAAATTCACCAAAGAGGTTGATTCTGCGGCTGTATATGTAAACGCCTCCACACGTTTCACGGATGGCTATGAATTCGGCATGGGCGCGGAAATTGGCATCAGCACAGACAAACTCCACGCCCGCGGTCCTATGGGTCTTGAAGAACTCACATCATACAAATTTGTGGTGTTTGGGAATGGGCAGTTGAGGAAGTGATTATTATGGCCATTCATTTTCATCCCCATGCTCAAGACCGTATTAAGGAGCGAGGTGCTAGTGAAAATGAAGTAAAATCCACAATAGAACACGGCGAACAATTTCCAGCCAAATTCCAGCGCACAGGTTTTCGACGCAATTTTCCTTTTGACAAAAATTGGCATGGTAAGTACTATAAAACTAAACAGGTAGAAGTCTATGCTATTCAGGAAGGTAGTGACTGGGTAGTCATTACTATTATCACACGTTATTTTTGAAGTTAAAAAAGAAAGGCAAACTATGCGATTTACTTATGATCCGCGTTATAACATTGCTTATATCAGATTTCATGCAAAGAATGCCGAAGTTGAAACAATACGAATCAGTGACGAGTTGAATGTTGATATGGCGCCAGATGGAACAATTTACGGTATAGAACTTCTCAATGCAAATGAACAATTACAACGTGGGGATACTGGTAAGCTTTTGGTTATCAACGAGGCAACAGGCGAGCATAAAGAGCTTCAATTGTCTATTGATAAAAAACATACAAAAATTCATAATCAAAAGACTACTATAAGGAAGATCTGATACTAAAAATATGTTTGCCAAGCAAACTAGTATAATATTCGGCATGGGCGCCGAGATTGGCATCAGCACCGATAAACTCCACGCCCGCGGTCCTATGGGTCTCGAAGAACTCACATCATACAAATTTGTTGTTTACGGTAATGGACAGTTGAGAAAATAATAAATTCATAAATTTATTTCACAACTAGAATATTACAGGAGGTTGCCATGTCACAAAAAATCGCAGTTGCAATTATTCATGGTGTTGGGAAACAGGATAGATATTTTGCGGATGGTATGTCCAGGGAAATTACAGACAGATTTGTAAATCATATACGTAAAAAGAATAATAAAATACAAAATCCATCTGAAGAACTAGTCATAGAACCAATATACTGGGCACCTGTTTTACAAAATTCTGAAGATGAACTATGGAAGAGACTAAACCGAGGCGGTGATATGGATTTGTTAACACTGCGTCAATTTCTGATTGATTTCGGGGCTGATGCCATTGCTTACCAACCCACAAAGAAGGATTCCCATATTTATGAAGAAATACATAAGATATTTGCCCAGAAACTTAAAAAACTCGCTGAAGGTGCTGGAGACACGGCGCCTTTATGCATTATCGCCCACAGCTTAGGGTCAGTAATTGCAAGCAACTATTTTTATGATTTACAACAACCTGGAACTAGAAAAATCCCATCCATTGTAAAAAAAGAAATTGCAAATACCCTTTTAGAAATGGGAAAAACGTTTACATCGTTCTATACATTTGGAAGCCCTATCGCAATCT
>MHYY01000050.1 GCA_001830285.1 Planctomycetes bacterium RIFCSPLOWO2_12_38_17
TATGTAACGTCTTCCAATGCGGCAAGCATTTTAGCGCGTTCAGCCTCAGAAACAAAGGGACGACTAGGTCCCTTCAAAGACTTAACAGAGTGATCGGAGTTCAAGCCTACAACCAGTAAATCGCCCTGTTTCCTGGCAAATTTAAGGTATTCAATATGTCCCACGTGTAGTATATCAAAGCAGCCGTTTGTAAAAACAATCTTATCATTTTTCTTTCTGTGTTCATTTAAAATACCTATAAGCACTTCAATATCTTTGATTTTACCAGATGCCTGGCCTTTCCCACTCATGAGTTCATCTAAAATCTCGCCTTTACTGACTGGTGTTGCGCCAATCTTCCCAACTTCTATTCCCGCTGCAATATTGGCAATCGGTGCTGCATCCTCAAGACTATAACCACTGCCAACAACCATCCCGAATATACTAAGCACCATGTCTCCTGCGCCCGTAACGTCAAATACAGTCCGCGGGGTAGTTGGAATAATTCTTCCCTGACCACTCTTGTGATAAAGGAACATGCCATCTTTATCAATAGTTATGACGCAATATTCAAGTGAAAGGCTGGAGGTAAGCTTATTACCGGCACGGTTCAGGCTATCGTTATCTGTAATTTTTATACCAGTGGCAAGTTCGGCTTCATTCCTGTTTGGAGTCATTGCTGTAAAACCATGATAACTGGAGTAATCAACCGAAAGTTTTGGGTCCACAATCGCAATCTTGTTATATTTTTTACAGAAGGTTACAATCGTTTTTAGAAACGAAGCGGAAAGTAACCCTTTATTCATATCAGAAACTAGAACTATGTCGCATAGCGGTACAGTCTTATTTAAATAAGAACTAAGCTGGGATTCTAAATCCGCAGAGATTGCATGCGTTTTCTCATAATCAACCCGCAATAACTGTTGAACACCCTTTCCTGCAGTTTGTAAATGGCCCATAAGGCGCATCTTCAGAATTGTCGGACGACTCTTATCAATAAAAATACCCGTTGTGTCAACTTTCATACCTTTAAAAATATTTAAAAGCGTATGTCCGTGAACGTCATCTCCCATAACTCCACAGGCAAAAACATTGGCTCCGAGCGTTTGTAAGTTATTTATTACGCTACCAGCGCCGCCAGGTCGCATATCTTCCGAGGATACATTAATAATCGGTATAGGAGCCTCCTGCGATATACGCCTTACTTCACCCCAGACATATTTATCAAGCATAAGATCCCCAATAACCATAATCCTTGGGGATTTTAAATTTGATACAATATTAAACGTTTTATCCATTAATGTTCGCTCCTATAAAAGTAATACTTTTCGAAAATCTAATCTTATTTGATTTCGTCAACCTGGGTCTCATTAATTTCACCTTCGAGGAAATATGATATTTTAATATTAAGCGATGAAGATAATTTGTCCAGTGTTGAAAGAGATGCTGCGATTTGACCATTTTCAATCTGGGATAGTAAGCTTGGCGATAAACCCGTACGATTTGCTAATTGTTTTTGAGTTATCTTTCTGCTCTTTCTTAAAAATTTAAGTTTCTTTCCCACTCTGGTCTTGAGCCTGTTTTTCGAATCCCCAATAAGGCAGTAGGCTTTTTGAGCATTACTCAATGATTTCCGCAGATCATTCAAATCAAACGGCTTTTTTAAGTAATCAAATGCATCGAGTTTCATTGTTTCAACTGCAGTATTAAAAGAAGGGTATCCTGTAAGTATAATTACGCAAATATTCTGAAATTTTGATTTTATCTGTTTAAGCAGTTCAGTACCGCTTATATGCGGCATTTTCAGGTCAAGTATTACAATATGAAACTTTTCATGCTCTAATGTAGATATGGTATCCAGCGGTTTCGTTATACCCTTAACAATATATCCTTCATCCAACAGAAACTTTGTCAAATATGCGTTATAATCTTTATCATCGTCTACAACTAATATTTTTATTCCTCTATCCATGAACTATCACCTTCCCAAAATCTACAGGTAAACTGATGTTAAAGGTAGTACCTCTACCCATTTTACTTTTAGTGATAATTGTACCATGATGTCTCTCTATAATGCCATAGCTAATAGGCAGACCCAAACCTGTTCCTTTACCAACTTCTTTAGTTGTAAAAAAGGGGTCAAATATCCTAGATAGATTCTCCTCTGAAATACCAGTACCAGTATCTCTGAAACTGATATTAATTTTATGTGCGCCTTCTTGCGCAGTGATAATTGAAATTGCATCGCCGCCTGAAGTAGCATCATCGGCGTTTATCAGCAAATTCATAAATACCTGTTGTAATTGTTCAGCAAAACCCATAATCTTCGGCAATCGTGAAGATAGCTTTAAAACAACTTTTTTATCTTTCTCGGTAAACTGTTCAATAATAAGAGAAACTGTGCTTTTAATTAATTCATTAACATTAACAGGTTTTGGATGTTCGTTTCCTTCGGAGCGTGAAAGTTCCAATAAAGAATCAACTATTTTTTCGATACGCTTTGAAACCTTTTGCATGGTCTTAAATTCTTTTAATGTCTCTTTTGCGAATAAGTCATTCCGCTCAAGAAATCTTTGCGTCATACCAGAAAGTATTGCAAGCGGCGTATTGATTTCATGAGCAACTCCTGCTGCAAGTCTTCCAATAGAAATTAATCTGTCTGAGTGTATTAATTGTTGTTGAAGTTTTTTTTGTTTTTCTTCTTCCAGTTTCTTTTCCGTAATGTCCTGAACCAACTCCAGCGCTTGAATAACTTTTCCATCCTTGTCAAAGATCGGAGAACTGATAACATTGTAAAATTTCCTTTTATTATGATTTAAGACAAGCCGTTCTGTCTGATTTATCCTTCCGGTTTTGAACACAACAGCAGATGGACAGTCCTTTGGCGGTGACCGGAGATTACAATAGACATCATAACACGTGCGATTCAGGATATCTTTACCTAAACGGTGGTTCTCGATTAATCGCTTGTTTGCCCAGCAAATTTCATTATCTCTATTTATAACTAAAAGATCTGCTCCTATTTCGCTTACTATGTTATCAAGTTTTCTCTTTTCCTCCTGCAGCTCAAGTTCAAGATTTTTCCTTCTGGTTATATCCCTGAAATGTACAAGTATATACAAAACATTATTTTCTTCTTTTACTACCGTAATATCCAACTCCGTTATAAGAACTTGTTGATTTTTACTGATAACTTCAATTTCTGTTGTCTGAGCTTTATTATTAACTGCCATTGCAAGCAGTTCTAAAACAAGCTTCTTTGACGTCTTTGGTAAAAAATCATAAATATACCTACCCAGAAGTTCTTCTGTCTTGTAACCAATGATTTTTTCCTCACGCTGATTTACCATAAGAATCTTTCCATTAAGGTCTAGCATCATCATAGAATCAGCGGCATTATTGAACAACGTCTTATAGCGCTCCTCAGATGCCTTGATACGGTTAAACAACTTTGTGTTTTCGAGTGCAATAGCAAGTTGTGGTGCTATCTGCCAGAGGTAATAACAGCTTTGTTCAGTAAAACTATCCACTTTCTCACTGCCAAAAGTAATAGCGCCCAGCACTTCTCCCTTGTATGTAAGCGGGAATCCCAGCCTTGAGCGTATCCCTTCTTTAAATAGTACATTATCCGTCCAGAAAGGGCCCTTCACTGTATCATTAACGATTGCAGGTTTTCCTGTCTTTATAACTTCTCCCAAAAGACTGCCAGAAAGTGGAAATGACTCACCTTCATTGATTTCGTTAAAATTATATGTTTTTGTCAGAGCAAATACCTGAAACCACTGCCCCTGTTCATTTGAAATAATTATACAGGCACGCTCAAATTGTATAACCTTCTTCAGTTCATCACATATTGTCGGGAAAACCTCCCGAATATCAAGGCTCATGGCTATTGTTTTGTTGATATTGCCGATTATTTCCTTTTCTATCAATGTCTTTTTTAAACTACTTTCCAATTGTTGTTTATAAAGCGCTTTTTCTACAGTCTTTTTTAAATAATCGGAGTCGAAAGGCTTTATAATATAATCAACATTATCCAAACGCATATTATTGATCACGTTCTTGATTTTAGCCTGGTCAATCATGATAAGTATAATTGTATTTGGTGAGATTTCTTTAATATTGTTTATTAGAGAAATTTCCTTGAGGTCATTCAATCTTAAGTCAAATAATATCAGATTAACGGAATATTTATTTAAAACGGAGACGGCTTCTTTGATGTTTGATGCTGTATAAACATTGTAGTCATTTTCCTCAAGCAAGCCTTTGAGGGACACACATATCAATTTATCGTCATCAATAATAAGTATGTTATGTTTTTTTTGCATCTTAAATTTAATCTGACAATCTAAACTTTAAGAAGATAAAATAATGGTTATAAAAAGAGTGGCATCCCAATTATTTCAAACTAAGACACGGAGAACTTTTTGCGCGATTTGTAAAAAGTAACGTTGAGACCAGAACAATTTAGTAATTTCAACAGTATTTTGTGGATAAAATAATATAAAACAGGTTCAAAATAGTTAAAAACAACCGAGAATGTATATCACAGGACATTGCTCGATATTAATTAATTTTCTAAACTAATCTTCAGTCAGCAAAAAAGGGTTTATCTATAATTGTTACTTTAATGTATCAGCTATATTTGTAAGTATTGGACATTGTAAATCTTATTATAAATAATAATATTATAAAAAATTTATGTCAAGAATAAAGCGCAATTACACTTATAAGATAAATAAAAATTGACAATTACGCTCAAAAAAATAAAATAAAAACAGTCCGAAATAGTTCAATTAATCATTGCTTTAAAAAAAGTATTATAGGAAAGTTACAATTCAGAATAATAACAGTATTTATAATCTCCTGTTGCATAGCTGTCGGGTTGTTTTTTAGTTCTTCAGTACTTGCAAACCAGAGATGTTTTAACTGTTGCGGCAGCGGTGTATGGCACACAGACAACAAGATCCCATGCAGCGGCAAAGGTTGCAACTACTGTATTAAATGTAATGGTTTTGGTGGATCAGGACAGATTCCTGATATTGCTAAACGCTGCGATACGTGTAAAGGTTCAGGTCTGGTTCATGGCAACAAAAGGGTTTGTATCGGAGCAGGATGTAACCGTTGCGCGTCCTGTAAATCTTGTAATACCAAGGGATGGAAATAAAATATCGGGAGGAAAGCTCATGATTTTTAGACAACTAAATAAAACACCATGCAAAACATACCTCATCAGCTCCGAAAAGACAAAAGAAGCAATAATCATAGACCCAGTATTGGAAAATCTGAATGAATACATATCTATCATCAAAAATGAAGGATTCAAACTAACGCATGTATTAGACACGCATACCCACGCCGATCACATTTCCGGCTCTGGTGCACTTGCTGACAAGATGAGCGCAGTATATGTAATGCATCAAAATTCACCTGTTCGCTGTGTGGCATTTCATGTTCCTGACGGTTTTGATTACCATTTAAGTAATATACCTGTTAAGATAATGCATACACCGGGACACACGAAAGATAGTATTTGCCTTGTATTTCAAGATCGAATTTTAACAGGGGACACATTATTTTTGGATGAAGGCGGCGCCGGACGCACAGATTTACCCGGTGGTGACCCAGGAGAACACTGGGAATCCATACAGAAAATAATGAAGTTACCTGATAATTTGATTGTATATCCTGCACACGATTATCGTGGACGTGAACCATCGAGCCTTGGTGAGCAAAAAAAACAAAATTCTAATTTACAGCCACGCACAAAGGAGGCTTATATAAAGTGGCTTACAGACATGAAATTGGGCGCTGCTGACTGGATGAAAGACGTACTGAGTGCAAACTATGCATGCACTCGCAATCCAAAAGCGGCATGGATTCCTGTAGACGCTCCGGCTTGCGAGGTCAAAGGAACACTACCTACAAATGTAAATGAACAACAGGTGCCTACCATTTCTGTTTCCGAAGTAAAGAGACGTATACAGTCTAATCAATTAAATAATACTATAATTCTCGATGTCAGAGAGCCTGCAGAACTAAAGGGCGAACTTGGTGTCATTAACGGGGCTTTAAATATTCCAGTTGGGCAGCTAACTCAAAGGATTATTGAACTTGAAAAATATAAAGAAAAGGACTTTATTACAGTATGCCGAAGCGGGGGGCGCGCCCACACAGCAGCCGCCATTTTGTTACAATTAGGGTATAAGAAGGTCTTTAATATGAGCGGGGGTATGATGGCATTCCATTTGGCTGAAAAGAAAAAATAATAAATATTTTATAAGAGGTACCTTTACAATTACGTAATCCAAGTTCAAAAATATCACAAAAAAACTAAGTATTGAATTATAAAATTTAATATTCTGAAATGAAAAACGTATATCATTTAGACCTTAACAAACAAAAAACTCAAGGCGCAAAAATAGCATTATTACCCGGAGACCCTTTTAGATCTCAAATAATTGCTGATACAATCTCACGTATATACAATACAAGTAATGAAAAGCTGGCATGGAAAAGAGAGTTTTGTTCTTATCTAGCAGAAATAAAGGGGAAAAAAGTCCTTATAACCTCTACCGGAATTGGAGGCCCTTCTACAGCAATAGCCATTGATGAACTTGCTCAATTGGGAATACATACCTTCATAAGGGTTGGGACAACAGGTACAATACAGGATTATATCAACATTGGAGACGTTATCATTACTACAGGTTCTGTTCGCCTTGATGGCGCTTCAACCTATTATGCCCCAATTGAATATCCTGCAGTTGCACACTTTGAAATCGTTAATGCCCTTATTGATGGCGCAAAAAAAACAAAAGTAAAATATCATGTGGGCATAACTGCATCAACTGACTCATTCTATTCTGGTGAA
>MHYY01000051.1:0-900 GCA_001830285.1 Planctomycetes bacterium RIFCSPLOWO2_12_38_17
TTGATGTACCAAAAACTTTAGTTAACAGTCCCATGGTTATTTATTTTTATGAATGAATTGTAATTAAGATGTTGGTTTTGTTTTAAAAGATTAAATTCGGGTATTTACTAAAATACAATAGTTAAGTATCTGTATTAAAAGAAAGCAAAATTTAGAATCACATACTCACTAATTTTTAGCAAATATAAATATACATGTCAAGGTAATGTTGTAATATAGACTTACATAGCTTATATATAATCAAATAATTACACAAAATTCTTTCGGATATCAACTCAGATAATGATTATACGGAAAAAATTAGTCAATACGGTATTTTGATGCAGAAAACAATAAAAAAGCTGTTGAACAAAACAGTTCAACAGCTTTTTATGAAATTAAGTTTTACGATTACCCGGTTAACCAAACCTGCTAACTGACTTTATGTAATTTCTAATTTTTTTAAAACGCTAATGCTTTTGATAATCGTAGATTACGCTCTTTGTATTTGATTAATTTTAAGGACTTTACTAAAGGCATGTATCTAGAAAAGTCCTTTTACCTTTCCTGTATTTACATCAACATCCACACGTCGGAATGCAGGATCAGAACTCGTTCCCGGCATAAGTTTAATATCCCCTGCTATTGGTACTACAAATCCAGCACCTTTGAAAGTCATTACATCCCTGATGCGTAATCTCCAATTCTTAGGATTACCTTTTATTTGTGGATTATCGGTGATAGAAAGATGGGTTTTTACCATGCAGGTTCCCATTTTTGAAATATCGGGGTCGTTATCCAATGCTTTGATTTTTGTTAATGCCTCTGGAGTAAAATCAACGCCATCTGCACCATAAACTTCCTTTGCAATCAGTTCGATACGCGACCTTAAAGGAGTACTTAATTCATAAAGAAACTTAA
>MHYY01000051.1:907-2994 GCA_001830285.1 Planctomycetes bacterium RIFCSPLOWO2_12_38_17
TTCGGCATCTGTATCCGTATGGAAGTGATTGATACAAACAACAGGATTAATTCCAGCCTTTTTTACAGTATTAATATGATGGATAAGATTTTCTGTCCCCTTTTCTACCCACCCAACGTTTTCTTCTTTATAGCATGGATCCAGAGGACGTCCGGGTACTGGAATGGGAGCGCCGCCATGACATTTCATTCCACGAACTGTGGTAACAATTACTGCAGCATGCGGTTTCTGCCCTGAATAACGGCATTTTAAATTCCAGAATTTTTCGAAACCGATATCAGCTCCGAAACCTGATTCGGTTACATGATAATCACCTAATTTCAGGCCCAACCTGTCAGCGATAACTGAGGATTGACCAATAGCAATATTTGCAAAAGGCCCTGCATGAACAAAAACAGGTTGCCCCTCAATGGTTTGCATGAGATTTGGATTAATGGTTTCTACCATCCATGCAGTCATAGCACCAGCCACTTCAAGATCAGTAGTTGTGATTGGCTTGCCTTTTTTGTCATATGCAACAACCATCTTGCCTATCCGTTCCCTCATATCTTTTAGGTCTTTTGAGACTGCAAGAATAGCCATAATCTCAGAAGACACTGCTATGGCAAACCCTGATTCCATCATAAAACCATCCATTCGGCTACCGATACCGATTATTATTTTTCTGAGCGCCTGGGCACAAAAGTCCATAATCCATTTAAGTTCGATTCTGTCAGAGTCAATATCAAGACGCTTCAGATTCCTTTTAGCAAGCTCCTCATCGTTGTAATTAAATTCATGCTGTATTCTGGATGTAAGTGCCACCATAGCTAAATTATGAGCATTGACAATGGCATTGATGTCACCGGTTAACCCAAGCGAAAAAGGGGTTAAGGGAATACACTGGGAAAGCCCGCCACCGGCTGCGGAACCTTTGATATTCATGGTTGGCCCTCCTGATGGTTGTCGAATGGCACCAATGACCTTCTTGCCTCTTTTCCCCAGACCCTGGACAAGCCCCATGGTCGTGGTTGATTTTCCCTCACCAAGAGGTGTTGGGGTTATGGCAGTTACGTCAATAAATTTCCCGTCTGGTTTGCTCCCTACACGTTCTAAGACCTTATTAAAATCAACCTTTGCCACATAATGGCCATGGGGAAGCAATTCGTCTTTCTGTAAACCCAATTCATCCGCTAATTGATACACCGTTTTCATACGAGTTTCCGCTTCTTCTGCTATTTCCCAATCTGCATGTTTGGTGGGGTCTAATACCATAAATTCTTATCTCCTGAATTAAAGTTAACGATTATTTAAAATATTACTCTATCAGTAATGTTTTACGAGAAAACAACTTAAGACATACACATATCTTTAAATAAATTTTTATCCTTGATTTATCTATTTCTTTTAGTTATTTATTGAACCTATGAATCTTTGATAGTGGTGTCAATTAATACAATAAATGCGGGCATATTTCTTTAAACCACATGCTTTATACACTATCAGAAAATTATTATTGACGTACTATTTTTATTATTAATCAAATAAATTTAAGTCCGATATTATACTTTCCAAATTTATAAGGTCAAGAATATAATGTTTATTATAAAATTTATTTTAAATTTTTGTTGACAAACCCACATATAAATAATATATAAGTTAGACTAAACTATCGGAATTAATGTGTATAACATTATCCATGTGTGGCTGATTTAGCGCAAAATTATAAAGAAATCTTTATTTAGCTTTATTAAATTTGGTCCCTTTTACATAATTTTAAGAATCTTAATTCCTAGTCTTAACTTACTGTTATTATTTAAGTTGCTATTTTTTATCATATATCTGTTTAATAAAAGTAAATATTTTAGTTGAATTGAAATGCGATGTTTTGGTATTATCGTTGACGATTTTCTTAAGAAGTTGATTTTAACTAAGCTTTCTTAATTAAAAAGATGGGAAAGGAGGTTATCACAAAAGAATCAAGAAAGGAAACCTATTTTCCTTAAATTTTAATCAAATAATCTTTAAGAAAGGAGGGAGTATTTAATGAAGAATTTATACAAACTGGGCTTGGCTGGCATATTATGCGGTGCATTAATAGGTTTTAC
>MHYY01000051.1:3004-9731 GCA_001830285.1 Planctomycetes bacterium RIFCSPLOWO2_12_38_17
ATTAATAGGTTTTACAATGCCGGCTTTTGCTCAAGAGGCGGAACCAGCAGTAGCGCCTGCGGCAGAAGAAGGGGCGATATCCAACTTCTTCAAAAGTGTTGAAGTAAGTGGTTTTATTGATACATATTATAGTTATAACTTCGCGGAACCAAAAGATAACCTGGGGTCAGGTGGTGATTTTGTGCGTCCGGATTTGCTAGAAGTAAGGTCGTTCGATAGGGAACATGATTCATTTACCTTAAGCAACATCGAAATTTCTGTTTTTAAACAATCAACAGAAAGCGACCCTATTGGTTTTGGGTTCACGACAAACTATGGCGAAATTGCACGAAGGTTAACTTTTGTACCCGCCGAGATGACTACAAATACCAGGGTTGATGATGACGATTTCACAGTAAGTCAGGGTTTTGTAACGTATAAAGCACCTGTAGGAAAAGGTATCGATTTTAAGTTTGGTAAATTTGCTACATGGATTGGCGCGGAACTCTGGGAGAGCGTTGATAATCCAAACTACTCTCGCTCACTCCTTTATCAGAATGCTATCCCATTCACACACACTGGTTTAGCTGTTAGCTATCCTTTATTGGATAACTTAACGGCAACAGGGTACTTTGTTAACGGTTGGGATACATTCGTTGACAATAATGGTGCGAAAACCTTTGGATACCAATTTATCTGGGCAGTAGCTGAAAACACCAGTTTTATAGTCAACGGTAGCCATGGAGCGGAACAAGATGAAGACCTTGCAGAAGGTGCTAATGAGAATTGGCGTCATTTCTGGGATCTTATCTTAGCATTTAAACCACTTGCGAACACGTCAATAAACCTGAACTTTGATTATGGTACGGAAGAAGGTGCTGAAGGTATAGGTGGTGGGTTTTACGCATCACCAACCGGAAGAAATGGTCAATGGTGGGGATTCGCAGGTATCATCAATCAGGACTTGTCAGATGCTGTAGGCGTTGCCTTCAGGGGTGAATATTTTGACGATAAAGATGGTGCCAGGCTTGGTGTTGATGAGTTAGATATCTGGGAAATCACGGGCACAGTCAACATCAAGATTAGAGAGAATCTCCTTGTCAGGCCAGAAATCCGTTATGACGAGGCAAATCAAGAAGTATTTGCCGGACAAGACAACGAGCTCACAACAGCTATTAGTGTCGCCTATATGTTCTAATCTGAGTTTATAAAATAGCAACAAGGAATAAAAGATCCCCCTATATTTTTAATTAAATGACAGGATATAGGGGGATTTATTTTTAATTGCTACTTCATTAATTCAATAGAACATCCCTAATTTTCTTTCCCACCAAATTTTTTACAAAATCAACTAAATCATGTTATAATTATATAAATATTAATTCCGATTAATTCTGCAAAATAAACCTCGATTCTCTTAAAAATAACGGTTAAAAATATTATATTTGCTTAATCAAGACACTTGCTCAACAACTCTCGTAACTCAATACGATTTAAAATTTGTCTTTTATAAATATCTTCCCAAGATTTTAAATGGTAATACATGGCATATAAAGTTAAATTATAATTAAAAGTGTAATAAATCTTCCGCATTTCAAGAAAAACAGATTTTTTAAATGAAAAGTAATGAATAATCTAAAGACATTTGTAATTAATAATATATTGCCATTAATAGAAATGCCTGGTCAATATACTGGAGGAGAATGGAATACCATTGTCAAGAACCACGCTGACGTTAGCGTAAAATTTGCATTAGCATTTCCCGATACTTACAGTATTGGCATGTCGCATCTTGGCATTCAAATAATCTATGGTTTACTTAACAAAAGAAAGGATACTGTCTGCGAAAGGGTTTTTGCACCGTTAGAAGACATGGAATCACTAATGAGAAGTCATAAAATTCCATTATTCTCACTCGAGACTTATACCCCCTTAAAAGAGTTTGATATCATTGGTTTCTCACTTCAATATGAACTAACGTATACCAATGTTTTGAATATGTTAAGCCTTTCTTATATACCGGTCTTTGCACACGAACGAGATGAAAACGACCCTCTAATCATAGCCGGAGGCCCAACAGTTATAGCACCTGAATCTATAGCAGATTTTATAGATGTCTTCCTGATTGGAGACGGAGAAGAATGCCTACCGGATTTTATTGAATTATTCAAAAATTTGAAAAGAGGTAGCCTTTCTCGTAAAGAAAAAATTATAACCATAGCAAGGTCTATTAAAAATGCTTATGCACCATCTCTGTACAATGCTTCACACAGACAAGATGACACAATAGAAGGAATGAGTCCCTTAATATCAGATATACCATTTCCTGTACATTCTGCTTCTGTGAAGGACTTAAACAAAACATATTATCCCACTAAACCCGTTATTCCATATGTAAAAACCGTCCACGACCGTATTACTATTGAAGTAATGCGCGGTTGCACACAAGGATGCAGATTCTGTCAAGCTGGCATGAGTAAACGTCCTACACGACCGCGTACTATCGAAAATATTTTGAACCTAGCAGAAGAAATTTACGCTAATACAGGTCATAACGAGATATCCCTTGCATCTCTCTCCATCAGCGACTACCCATTCCTTCATCGTTTGATGGAAGAAATGAATCGTGTTTTCAGCCCAAAATATGTGAATATATCATTCCCCTCTTTACGGGTAAATGAACATCTCGCCCTTTTACCCTCTATGCTTAATACAGTGCGCAAATCGGGAATTACCATGGCGCCTGAAGCGGCAACACCAATACTCAGAAAAATTATTAACAAGAATATCCGTAATGAAGATCTTTACAGTGGTATTAAGGAAGCTTACAGACAGGGATGGAATTTAATTAAACTATATTTTATGGTTGGGCTGCCTACCGAAACAGATGAAGATATTGATGCAATTGCACAACTTGCCTATAATGTCTCAGATTTAAAAAAGAGCATAAAAGGTTCATGGGGAGAAGTCAATTTAAGCATTGCACCATTTGTACCAAAAGCACATACCCCTTTCCAATGGTATCCAATGATTACCTTACAGCGCATGAAGGAAATTAAAAAAATGTTACTTGAGAAAATCAGGAGGAAATGCATACACGTTAAATTTCATAATGCAGAGCGGAGCGTATTGGAGGGTATTTTTGCTCGTGGAGACAGAAGACTGGGCAAGGTCATTTATACAGCCTGGCAGGACGGATGCAAATTCGACGCTTGGGAAGAACATTTTAAATTTCAAAAATGGCTTGAGGCATTTCAAAAGGTTGGCATTGATTGGACTTTTTATGTACACCGCCAGAGAAGTGAAGAAGAGGTCTTCCCTTGGGACCACATCAGTTGCGGAGTAGTAAAATCCTTTCTTATGAATGAAATGCATAAGTCTATAAACAGGGAAATTACATCCGATTGCCGCGTGGATGAATGTACAGAATGTGGCGGCTGTGTACGATCAAGTAATTTCTGTACTGTATAAAATGAAATATTATTTAAAAAGAGGCGATAGTTAATACGATGGTATATATAGGTTGAAGTTTAAGTTCAAGCAATACAAAGTGGAGTTAATAAAAATTTAGAATTAACCATCATCCATAAAGTAAATTTGGAAACTTTCATTTATGGCACACGTATGCATTAGCCTCGGGTCAAACTTGGGAGATAGAGAAGGCAACCTATTTGATGCTTACAATCGTATCATTAGCATTAAAGAAATACGGTTATCAAAACTTTCGAGATTTTACGAAACAGAGCCTGTAGGCGGTCCTCCACAGCCTATGTATTTAAATGCCGTTCTTAGTATCGAAACTGAATTGTCTCCTTATAAGTTACTCGAACATTTTCAGTATATAGAAACTAGCATGGGAAGGATTCGCAATATAAAATGGGGTCCCAGGAATATTGATATTGATATACTACTTTATGATAACAAAATCATTGTTGATGTCTGTCTTAAAATACCCCATCCCCTCATGCATACAAGGTTATTTGTTTTAGAACCGCTTTCTGAAATTGAACCGTTTATAATTCATCCGATTTTAAAAAAATCTATCCTTTTACTATATAAAGAAATTAAACTTTCATTAACCAATACAAAATAAGACATGTTCTCGAGATTAGATAATTACATATTGAAGACTTTTATACCAACGTTCTTCTTGTGCTTACTCATAATTTTAGGTATCTATGTTATAGTAGACCTGCTTCAAAAACTTGGAGAGTTTGTAGAAATGGGAGAAGATGCCTTTGGTACAGGCATACGTTATTATTCTTACCTTCTTCCTGTAATCATCTTTCAATTTTTTCCAGCAATAACCTTAATTGCAGTGTGTATTGTTCTTGTAAGAATGGCAAGAAACCGGGAAATACTGGCAATGCAGGTTGCTGGAATCTCCCTTTATAGAATTTTACTACCAATCTTTGTTGTTACAGTATTCATGTCTTTTGCATCTTTTGGTGATCAGGAATGGGTTATTCCGCGTTTCGCAAAGAGCTTGGAGACATTACGTCATACTTCGTTCGGCAACAACATTCAGCGAAACCTACTCATGGATGATAAAGAAAACAATATGTTGCTTCGTGTATGGAGGTATGACAATAAAACTCATCATATGCAGTCCATATTTATCATAGCCAGGTATGAAAATAGGAAGAAAAAATTAACAATAAGTGCAGAAGAAGGGAGATGGTTGGGTAACAACAAATGGTTGCTTTCCAAAGTAGTAAAACATACTTATGACGAACGTGGGAGATGGATTGCGCCAGTACAATTAATAGACAGTTTGGAAATCGAAACCATAATAACACCCCAGAAACTGGGAGAAATAAAATTAGACCCCAGCTTGTTGAACTTTGAGCAATTGAGGGAACTCTGCAAAATAGAACCAGATAATCCAAGAAACAGCGTGCTGTTTCATTCCAGAATCGCTTATACGCTTACCCATTTTGTGCTGCTACTATTGGGCATACCTCTCGTCATTGGATTCGACAGACTAAGTAGAAATCTATTATTACGTGTAGGACTTTGTGTCCTTGTTTGTGGTATTTTTTATTTAATGTCTTTTGTATTCTCAAACCTTGGCAACACAGGCATGGTTTATCCTGTGCTAGCAGCATGGTTACCAATTGTAATTTTAGGGTCGGCCGGTTTACTATTATTTGATATGATGAGAATGTAGTATGACTATTACACGCTACCTGCATACTTTTTTAGATATTTTTTACCCAAGGTACTGTGTCCATTGTAAATGCAGTTTGAACAATTCTTGTGAGATGTATATATGTGAAGATTGTAAAAAAAAGATTTCATACATTATTGATACACACTGTTCCCGCTGCGGGACAATTTTAGGACCATACACAATAAAGAATAAAGAAACTGGATGTCTGGTATGTAAAAGTAAACATTTTTACTTCGACAAAGTAACATGTATTACTCATTACGATGGCGTTGTTAAAACATTAATCTATAAATTTAAGTATGCAGGACAAAAATTCCTGTTCAATGCGCTATACGATATAATAAACACACAAAATAAATTCAATGGGCTTGTTTCTGATATAGATATTATTGTACCTGTACCATTGCACTGGATGAAAGAACTACGTCGTGGTTTTAATCAATCAGAAATTTTATCATACGGGATTCAAAAACATTTTCTAAAACCTGTAATTAAGAATAACCTCCGCCGTATTAGAAATACAAAGGCGCAAACTTTGTTAACAAAAGGTCAACGTAAGATAAATATAAAGAACGCCTTTTCTGTTAAATCCCCTGAGTTATTTAAAGGTAAAAACGTATTACTTGTTGATGATGTACTTACCACAGGAATGACAGCTTCGGAATGTTCTAGAAAGTTAAAAGAATCCGGTGCAAAATTTATTCACTTATTTGTTATAGCAACAGCCGAATATAATCATGATCTTAATTTTCTTGACGGATGATTTTATAAAAAGTAGAATTGGAAAATTTGAAGAATTCAGGCCTGTAATTTTAACAAAGATACTTTTAATAGTTGAAATATTTTGAATTCTTACCGTAATTTTAGAAAAACCAAAAAAAGGATTCAAGAAACAAAATAATCCTCTGTATGATTATTGAACTGGCGATATAAATAATAAATTGGATTTTTACGATTACAATGGCATTGTTGCGTTTTAGTAACTCAGACCAAGAAAAAAGCCTTTTGTATAAATAAGACTTCAATCAAAAGACTGTGAGATTAACGTTCTAACAAAAATTATTTATCAAGTAGACAGGGATAATTGAAATTGACAAATCATAAAGACACCGAATGCATAAAGTGTAGACAGTATTATTGGAGGAAGTTAATTACATGAAATTAACTGATTTTATAGTAGAAGATGCTATCATAATAGAGCTCAAAACTACAGAAAAAGAGACAGTCATAAGAGAAATGATGGATGCACTTAAGGAAACACAAAAAATCAGTAATAAAGATTTTGAAAATGTTATTAAAGGACTTATGAAAAGGGAGGAACTAGGCAGTACCGGTATTGGCAAAGGCGTTGCTGTTCCACACACAAAACATGACTGTATAAAAAAGATTGTAGGTACGATTGCAAGATCCATTAAGGGAGTTGATTTCAATGCCCTTGATGGTGAACCAGTTCATCTCTTCTTTTTGTTGCTTTCCCCTAATGATTCTGCTGGTGCACATCTTGCCGCACTTGAAAGAATATCCACTGTTATAAGAGATAATGACTTCCGCCGCTTCATGCGTGAAGCTAATGGT
>MHYY01000052.1 GCA_001830285.1 Planctomycetes bacterium RIFCSPLOWO2_12_38_17
ATGTTCAAATAGAAATTAACAAAGGAAGGGTGAATGTTGCTTTTTCTCGGGCAAGATTGCAAGTCCACTGCTTTGTTAGTTTACCTGTTCAAGAAGTTCCAGAAAAAATATGGATAAAAAAATACCTTGTATACATTGATGAAAATGGAGACGTAGATTTTTATTCAACCGAGATTAAACCATTTGATTCGCATTTCGAAGAAGATTTTTATAATCATGCAAAAGCAACTCTTAAAAGCGGCTATAAAATCCGAAATCAGGTAGTGAGTTGTGGTTTTAGAATTGATTTTGTAATTAGCAATACTAGGAATGGAAGAGAAATTGCCGTTGAGTGTGATGGCCCAACACACTTTAAAGATGAGATTGATGAAGAGTATGGAATTTATGTTGATAGTGATTACGAGAGGGGGGGGATTCTCAAAACTGCTGGTTGGGATTTTTATAGAATCAAATATTCGGATTGGATAAATGAGAAGCTTGACAGAAATACAATAATTCAAGATATAATTTAAATGCTGAGTTAGAGGTGGTGGTGTATTTATTAGACTCGAACTGAAACCCTCATTGAGGATAGAATCCTTAATTTGATGCGCATAAAACACCCCAAAGATTGTTTATGTTAATCTACCTGCACAAGTATGAAAATTCAGGTTCACGTTACAAACGTGAACCCGCAGGAACAGCATCGAGATTTAAAGTTGAATATTGTTAAAAATATAAGATTTCGTTTTTATAAGCCAAACCCAAGTAACGATGAGCAAAAACGGCTTCCCATTTGCGTTCCCAGCACAAATTCACAGATTGATGACTGAGTTTGAAAAGGGGCCGCTCCACAAATATACTCCTTGCCGTTTTAAAACTCTTGGGGGAGTAATAAAAGCTCTGGCAATTGTCCATACGGAATTGGTGCTCATACATCCTTTCCGCGAGGGTAATGGGAGAATCGCAAGGATGTTGGCTGCGTTAATGGCACTGCAAGCGGGTTTGCCACCTCTGGATTTCAGGAATATGATCGGCAGGGGAAAGAAGGACTATATTAAAGCAGTTCAGGCGGGTATGGCGCGAAACTATAAGCCGATGGAAAAGGTATTTGCGGCTGTTATTCGTAAAACGCTGAGGATTCGTGAACGGAAATAACTTCTTTGAGTTTTTTCTCCATAGTTTTGGAGAGTTTGGGGTATTTTGTGAGAACTCCCTCGACCGCTGTTGAGGAGGATACGGATTGATAGAGCAGGGCTTTGCAAAGCTCAGGGTCTTTAAGATAAGGATTCATCTTTTTCAGCAATTTTTTAGGCATGTTTATTTTATCATATTATCTCAGTAACGCGAAAGATTTGAAACAGAATATTTACGATGAACAATTTAAAAAGCGACCCCTATAATGCCTATTTCTTCTGGCTCATTGCTAACCGATGGAAGGGAGCACCAGAGGCACATTATAAGATATACCCGCTTTTTATAAAATATCAGAACATAAACTTTTTATCAATAATTATTATAGAATAAAATCATGAACCCAGCACCAATCCTTCAAAATTAGTAAAGATCGCTATAATCAAAAAGTCATTTAATTCAAATATTAAAAAGTATAACAAATATGCAATAATTACGCTATTAAACGAAGTAATGCGCTTTAACTATAGTTTAATTATTGAATAAAGTATAATTGCGCAATTCTGGGGACACCACACCTAATTATGTGGGGTCATAGCGAAAAAGAAAATAGAAGTTGTCAATTCTTTATTATTGGATTGGCGAATAGATAAATGTACAGCTAAAATAAAAGTAATTTGATTTTTATGGGTAAGGGTGATTTCGTGTTGTTACCACAGTAACTGATTAACATTTATTTCTCAAAAAGAAGTGGTTGTGTTGCCTGTCCAGTCTCTCCTATTGCATACAGATGTTTATCATTTGACCCAATGTAAACTGTGCCATCGGGTCCGATTGCAGGAGACGCTTCAATAATGTCTTTTGTTTGGAATGACCATTTGAGCTTACCATCAGGATTGATTGCATAGAGTTTCCCATCGCTAGAGCCAATATAGGTAGTCCCTTCTATATCAATAGCTGGGGAAGATTCTACCCAGTTGCCTGTCTTAAAACTCCACAGGAGTTTGCATTCAGGGTGTATGGCATATACGAAACTGTTATATGAACCAAATATAACCGTTCCATCATTCCTCACAGCAGGGCTGCCGTGAACCGCCTTGCCTGTATTTACGTACCATCTTACGTTGCCGTCTGGCTTAATGGCAACAAGCCTGCCACTGTCTGTTCCTATATAGACTGTTCCATCTGCGCCTATTGATGGAGACGAATATGAATCATACACCCCTGTGCCCACCCGCTTTATCCACTTTTCAACGCCATCTGGGGTAAGTGCATGCATTGCTCCGCTTATTTCATAAAGGTAAACAGTGCCATCGGCTCCCAATGCAGGCGATGCCGTTATGTTGCTTTTACCGGTAAATTTCCACTTTAATTTCCCATCGAGTGTAATGGCATAAAGCGCATTGTCATTCGAACCAAAATAGATAGTATCAGCCGTAACTGCCGCTGATGATAAAACGATGCCGTCAACTGCAAACGTCCACTTGGGTTTGCCGTCTGATGTGACTGCGTACATTTTTTTATCCCTGGAACCAACATATATAGTCCCATCGTCTCCAATTGCTGGGGATGCTGTGATTTCGCTGCCTGTTTGAAAAATCCATCTTGATGTGCCATCAGGATTGATTGCATACAGTCTGCCATCAATAGAACCCACATAAATAGTACCATCAGCTCCAATGGATGGAGAAGAAGTAATACGTGTGTCTAATTTATAAGACCATTTTAATGTGTTTGTTTGAGCGCCTTTATATGGACTCTGACCTGTATGTTGTAAATTGCCCCTAAACATCTGCCAGGGGATTTTTGGCGTGTCTGCATTTATGGATTTTAGTTGAGAATGAATCAGAATTATAATTAAATAAAAAATTGTTATCAGGTAAGATTTGGTTTTGAGACGCATGATTTACTATCTCCATTTAAATAGAAATCAAATTTTATTCAGTTTGTTTAAATATTTTGCTGTTTTTTGGTATTATTTGAAAATCGCTTTAAGATAGCCGCATGTGAGTTTAAAATATAATAGTATGGATTATATAAGTCAACAAAAGAATGTTTTTGGATACCGCCTTATTTTTTTAATATAGGGATGTTTTAAAAAATGATTAAAGACAGCGTCGGGGTGAAAGGTTTTCTGGGCTTTTTTAAAAGCATTAAAATCAAGCTCATTTTCTACTTTATCCTGATGACAACCTTGCCAATCTTTATAGTAAGCGGTACTGCTTATCATAGAGGAAAGATGGCTTTAAATGAGAGGGTAATTGAAAAGTTAACTTCTATTGCGGATTTAAAAAAGGCACAACTTAACACATGGTTGCAGGAAAGGATCGTTGATATTGGTGTTCTTTCAACAAATAAGTCGCTTGAGGTGTCCTTTACAAACATGCTTTATCTGAGAAAGGCTTTTCGCACGATAGGCAGCATGAAAGAATCAGAAATCGGCAAGGTTTATTATACAAGGCTATCCGAATATCTTGGCAAACTTAAGAGCAAATTTATTTATTGTGATGAAATATCCATTCTGGATATAGAAAATGGGGAGATTGTAATTTCAACAAACGAATCGAATATCGGGCTGGTGGATCAGGATTATAAATATTATCCAACTGTATTGGAGAATAATGAGATACCTTTCAAAGATATCCATTATTCTGAATATATAAAACAGGTAGGAATGACTTTCTTTGGTTTTATGAAGAGAACAGACCCCATTACTATGGAAGAGACTGAGGTTGTAAATGGTATTGTCCTTATCCGTGTAAGTACAAACAATGTTTTAGAGCCGATGTTACAGGACTGGCCTGGTATTGGCGAAACAGGGGAAACTTTGTTAGTACGCCGCGATGGGGACAGTTTAATATTTCTTAATAATACAAGACATCTAAAAGATACGGCATTAAAGAAAAGCGTCCCTCTTAAGACGCTTGTACCAGAATCTTTTATGCTTGACGATAAGGAAGAAGGAATTCTGGAGATTGTTGATTACAGAGGGACAAACGTCCTGCTTGCCTTCAGGTATATACCTCAATTGGAATGGGGGTTGATAGTAAAACAGGATACATCTGAGGCATTTAGGCCTATTGTGGAGTTGAAAACTCAGATAATTACCATTGCGATTGTAAGTTTACTTATTATTGTGGTGATTATCTTTATACTTGCTCACGGAGTTACACATCCAATCTTGCGATTGGTTCAAGGTGCAAATGCAATTGGGAGCGGCGACCTTGGACACAGGATTTCTATTAAATCCAAAGATGAGGTAGGCGTGCTTGCATCGGAATTTAACAGGATGGCAGAGAAGCTCGAGGAATCCTATGCGGGTCTTGAACAAAAGATTCGGGAAAGAACCACACAGCTCAGAGAATCCGAAGAAAAATACAGAGAGTCCATTAATCTGGCAAATGATGCTATTTTTACTCTGGATGTAGATTCCGCACTGATTATTGACTCGAATAGAAAGGCAGAAGAATTGTCTGGATATTCTAAATATGAATTGAGTAAAAAGAAAATATGGGAAATAGTTGTTGAATACGATCGTGACAGGGCAAAACAGTTATGGATGACTATAAATAAGACAGGTTCTGGTATGCAGGACAACATTGATTGTCAGCATGTGGATGGCAGACTTACCTCAACGAGCATTAGCGCCAGCGTTATTGAATATGGCAAAAAAAGGATGATTCAATGGATTTGCAGGGATATCACAGAAAGAAAGAGGATGGAATTGCAACTAATTCAGGCAGAACGCTTGGCAGCAGTTGGAGAACTTGCAGCGGGTGTTGCGCATGAAATAAATAATCCGCTGGGAGGCTTGCAAAATTTTGTAAAGATGATGAAGAAAGAGCCTGGAAATACATCACAAAATGTGGAATTTCTCGACCTGATGTCAGAAGGCCTTAAACGAATTGAAGTGATTGTAAAACAGTTAATGGCATTTTCAAGACCTTATTCAATGCAAATGTCCAATCACAGTTTAAATGAAATTGTTGAAAATTCCTTACGCTTTGTGGAACATAGGGTTAAAGAACAGGGTATACATCTGGAAAAATTTCTGGTTCAGAACTTGCCTGAAATATATGGTGATGTATCTAATATTTCGCAGGTTATTATTAATGTGATAGTAAATGCGCTGGATAGTATGTCAAACGGCGGTAAATTGGTGATTAAGACTGGTTATTGTGAACACCAGCCATCGAGCATACAGGTTACAGTAACTGATACTGGGACGGGGATTCGTGAAGAAATTATAAGTAAAATCTTTAATCCGTTTTTTACTACTAAGGAAATGGGAAGTGGACTGGGACTTGCCATCAGTAAGAGAATTATTGATGATCATAAAGGTAATATATTTGTTAAGAGTAAGGTTGGCAAGGGGACGACATTTTATATTTGTTTACCTGTAAGAAAAGTAACATTAAATGTATAATAGTGCATTTTAATAGATTTTAGATAAATTCGGCTTCGTAGGATTATTGGTTTTGTTAAATTTTTAAGGAATGAGCTATGAGCGGGAAAGTGCTGATAGTAGATGATGAAAAACTGATGAGAATATCATTAGAAAGTCAGTTGAAAAAAGAAGGGTACTCTGTAAAATCAGTAGACAACGCCTTGGATGGATTAAAAATAGTAAAGTCCGAGGAGTTTGATGTTGTGCTGACCGATTTGAGGTTATCGGGTATAAGTGGAATAGATTTTTTGAAGGAAATTAAGAAATATAATCAGGAAATCATTGTTGTTATTATGACGGCTTATGTAACACTTGAAAGCGCTGTTTCTGCAATCAAAGAAGGGGCATATGATTATATTGCAAAACCATTTTCTACTGATGAATTAATCATAAAACTCCAGAGGGCGTTGCATCATAAAAATACTGCAGCTGAAGTAAACCGTTTAAGGAAAGAGGTACAAGCTGAGTTTGAGTTTTGGAATATTATAGGAAAAAGTGAGGAAATTGGGAAAGTGCTTGAGACTGTTAAGAGTGTTTCAGATAGGGATACAACTGTACTTATAAGGGGCGAAAGTGGTACAGGAAAAGAAAAAATAGCAGGCGCTATTCATTATCATAGCAGCAGGAAAAACAGTCCTTTTATCAGGGTAAGTTGTGCCGCATTAAATAGAGAAATACTGGAGAGTGAACTCTTTGGACACGAGAAGGGCGCTTTTACAGGAGCAGTTAAAACGAGGCGTGGGAGGTTTGAGTTGGCAGACGGAGGGTCTATATTTTTGGATGACGTTGATGATATCCCTCTTGATATGCAGGTTAAACTTTTACGCGTTCTTCAGGAGAGAAATTTTGAACGAGTTGGTGGTGAAGAAACTCTTCGTGTAGACGTGAGGATTATCTGCGCGACAAAAAAAGACCTTTTAGAACAGGTAAAAGAAGGTTGTTTTAGAGAGGACTTATTTTACAGATTGAACGTGGTTCTAATTCATATCCCGCCATTGCGTGAGCGAAGGGAAGATATTCCTTTACTAATAAATTATTTTTTGAAGAAATTCGTATCCCAATATGAGGATGCTTTGCCAGATATATCGCAGGAGACTATGAATGTGCTTATTGCTTATGACTGGCCTGGAAACGTTAGAGAATTAGAAAATGTAATAGAACATGCGGTTGCGTTTTCAAAATCGAAGGGTATTTCGCTGGATGCGCTACCAGAATATTTGAGGAAGGTTGATATTAAAACAGATTTATTATCAATGGATTTGTCTGATAAACAGAATATAAGCTTGCAGGATGCACTAACCGAAGTTGAGAAAAAACTCATTCAGTGGGCATATCAAAAAGCAAGTGGTAATCAGGTTAAAATGGCAGAAATTTTAGGCATTCCCAGAACAACACTTAGGAACAGATTGATAAAATTACAAATGTTTGAGAAAGCAGTATCATGATTTATTATGACTATCTTATGACATCGCGTGACCACAAATAGTCATCTGACGTATATTCTTTTGGTTTAATTGGTTAGAACTTTATATCCTACCTAAATCCATGTCTTAACTACAAACAATAGTGACCAATTACAGTCTTTTGGTATTAATTAAAATTTTTAGTTGATTTTCTAATGCTGGCTTTTACAAAGGGTTGTGTATATATTTTTGTTTAATCAATAGCATGGTATAGTTATTGCGCATAAACAAGCTTACCTAATTATTAAAAAAATCTAACCTAGTTATATATCGCTTTTTGTAACTTCTTATAAAATAGCATGTTAAGAAAGGAGGTGCATTCCAGGAGAAGTGTAATTGTAAATTAAGTTGTGCATACGTGATGTGGGCATGAAAAATTTTAGTTAATGTTCGTACTTTAGTTTAAGGAGGTAATAAATTGATAAGAGGAAAGGGAATGATAGGGGCGATGGTATTGGGTGCATCGTTACTGGTAGGTGGTGTAGCGAGTGCAGGG
>MHYY01000053.1 GCA_001830285.1 Planctomycetes bacterium RIFCSPLOWO2_12_38_17
CACGGTATAGAAGTTATAGAACTTGATAAACCGGTGAGAATAAATGCAAAATGCGGGACAAAATCATTTCCACTTTCAATTTCACGTAAAGTAATGGACATGGATATTATTATTAACATACCCAAATTAAAAGCCCATGGACAGTTACTCTACACCGCCGCGGTAAAAAATACATACGGCTGTGTAAGCGGAAAAAGAAAGGCATGGCAGCATTTTAAATCAAACGATGACATTGACTGGTACACAGAGATGTTGCTTGCCAATTATAATACAATTAAACCTGCCTTTACTATTGTGGATGCGATTATGGCTATGGAAAAACACGGACCTACAGGCGGAGTGCCAAGACAGGTATCCCTATTAATTGGTGGTACCGATTGCATTGCCATAGACAGAGTCATTTCAGAAATTCTTAACGTAAAACATTCCAGTGTGCCCATATTAAAAACAGCCCAATTACACAATATCGGTGAACAGGATTTAAGTAAAATCAATATAGTTGGAGAGTCTATGTCTTCTGTAAAAATATATGACTTTGTTCTTCCGAAACTTATCCCTGTAGGATTTAACATATTCAGGGTTGCTAAAAGTCTTGCAAAACACTTCTGGCTTAAGAGTTTTGCAAAGGCAATATTTCTGCTTTTAGCATTTTCTTTACAATATTCCTTATATGCATCAACTGAAATTGACAGACTTAAAAACTTTCCTGCTCAGGTAACACCCGATGATATTATTCACATACCCACAGGAGAAAAGGTGCAATTCTCATCTCTGAACAATTATTTCAGTTGCGCAAGCATACTGTACGTTGGCGAAGCACATGCTAACAGGGCGTCTCACCAGGTACAGTTGCAAGTACTTAAGTACTGTTATGAAAAATTTGGGAATAACATCGCTATAGGTATGGAGATGTTCACACGCCAGTATCAACCCTTCTTAGACCAGTGGATTGCCGGTGAAACTGATGAAAAGAAATTTTTAGAAGATACACATTGGTATAAAGAATGGGGATATGAATACAACCTGTACAAACCCATCCTGGATTTCGCCCGCGAAAAAGGGATTCCTGTTTTAGCACTGAATGCCCCAAAGGACGTTGTAAAGATGGTAAGCAAAAAGGGGTTGATAGATTTGAGCGATGAAGAAAAAAAATTATTGCCTGAAGTTGATACTTCAGACTTCTTCCACAGAGTCTATATTGAAAAGATTATCAAAGGCCATATTGACCGTTCTGCAGACATAGAGAGATATAATAATGTCCAGAGTCTCTGGGAAGAATACATGGCGCAAACAATTGTAAACTATCTGTCTTCCTGGGAAGGAAAAGACAAAAAGATTCTTGTCTTTACTGGAAATGGACATATATTTTATGACTTCGGTATACCAAAGAGGGTATTTCGCCGCACCTTTCTACCATATTACACGATCTGTACTATAGAAATTTCTGATGGCAAACCCGACACCGATCTTGACCCATTTTTAACTGAGATTCCACTAGAACCTGCCGATTTTATCTGGGTTGTATCGCCATTAGAAACACAAAAGAGGATATATCTTGGTGTTCAGCTTAATAAATCGGGTGAGGATAAGCTGGTTATACAGGAAATAAGCCCTAAAAGTCCTGCCGAGAAGGGCGGACTTAATGCAGGAGATATAATTCTATCCATTGACGGGAAATCTGTAACAGAAGTATCGGATATCATTAACTATCTTCAGACAAAAAAGTTTGGTGATACCTGTACAGTAGAAATTCAACGTAATGGCACAAAAATCTCGTATTCGGTTGCACTTTTTGAATTTGAACAGGACTATTAAACTTTAGAACAATGCAGACAAAGTTATCAACACAATACAATCCAAAAGAAATCGAAGATAAATGGTACCGCTTCTGGGAGGAAAAAGAATTTTTTCACAGCGAACCCGATAATTCCAAAAAGCCATATACCATTGTAATTCCGCCTCCAAATGTCACAGGCGTACTCCACATGGGGCATGCGTTGAATAATATTATTCAGGATATTTTAATCCGATGGAGACGCATGCAGGGATACAACGTACTGTGGATGCCCGGCACAGACCACGCAGGCATTGCAACGCAGAACGTAGTAGAACGAGAACTGTCAAATAAGCACATTAAACGTGAACAATTGGGACGCGAGCGTTTTATAGAAGAGGTCTGGAAGTGGAAAAACCAGTACGGTTCCACTATTACAAAGCAATTAAAGAAACTTGGTAGTTCCTGTGACTGGTCAAGAGAACGTTTTACAATGGATGAAGGATTATCAAGGGCAGTAAAAGATACCTTTGTCCAGTTATTTGAAAAGGGACTGATTTACAAGGGTAAATACATGATTAACTGGTGTCCGAGATGTTGTACAGCCCTTGCGGATGATGAAGTTGAACATGAAGAACACGAAGGTAATTTGTGGTACATAAAATATCCGTTCAGAGACGCTCCGCATCTCTATCTGGTGGTAGCTACAACCCGCCCTGAAACCATGCTGGGAGATGTTGCCGTGGCTGTAAATCCTAAGGATGAACGTTATAAAGAGATGGTAGGCGAGGTGCTTACATTACCAATAGTGGGACGTGAATTAGCCGTCATTGCAGACGACTTCGTAGACCCAACTTTTGGAACAGGCGCAGTCAAGGTTACCCCAGCACATGACCCAAACGACTTTGAAATTGGCAAACGGCACAATCTGACTCCGGTTGTCGTAATGCGTGAAAACGGTGTAATGAACGAAAATGCTGGAGATTATGAGGACATGGACCGTTTTGAATGCAGAGAGGCTTTGTTAGAAGATTTAAAGCTAAAAAAACACATCGAATTGGTTAAATCGCATAAACATTCTGTTGGACATTGCTACCGCTGCCATACAGTGATTGAACCATATATTTCAGACCAATGGTTTGTAAAAATGCGTCCGCTTGCAGATGTAGCCATTACGGCAAGCCAAAATAAATCTGTAACCTTCTTTCCAGACCGCTGGGAAAAGATATACTTAAGCTGGCTGGAAAACGTACGTGACTGGTGCATATCACGGCAAATCTGGTGGGGACACCGTATCCCTGCATGGTACTGCACGGATTGCGGTGCAATTACAGTATCTCGTGATACACCACAAAAATGCTCAAAATGCAGCAATTCAATACTTAAACAGGATGAAGATGTGCTTGATACATGGTTTAGCTCTGCACTTTGGCCCTTTTCTACAATGGGCTGGCCTGACAATACACCGGAATTGAAGCATTATTATCCAACCTCTACCCTTGTCACAGACCGAGGCATTATTTATTTTTGGGTAGCCAGGATGGTAATGATGGGATTGGAGATAATGAAGCGTGTTCCATTTTATAATGTTTACATTCACGGAACGATACTTGATGAACTCGGAAGGAAGATGAGCAAATCGCTCGGCAATGGAATTGACCCTATTTTGATGATTGACAAATACGGCACCGATGCCGTGCGTTTTTCTATTATTGTATTGACCACTGAAGGCCAGGACATAAAGCTTTCAGAAAGCAAGTTTGAGATGGGGCGCAACTTTACAAACAAGCTCTGGAATGCCGCAAGATTTATCTTGATAAACATTATAGACGAAAAACCAGAAGATATTAAAATCGAGAGCAAAGATTATCAATTTGAGGATAAGTGGATACTAAGCCAGTTAAATTCCACAGTTGAGGCATGTACCAATCACCTCGAACAATTTAAATTTAATGAAGCGGCAATGAAGATATATGACTTTACATGGCATTCGTTCTGCGACTGGTATCTGGAGATTGTAAAGGCGCGTCTTTACGAACCTGCCAGTCAAAAGGACAAGAAAGTGGCACAAACCGTCCTTGCCGTGGTCTTTAATCAAATATTACACCTGCTGCATCCTTTCATACCTTTCGTAACGGAAGAATTATGGCAAAATTTAAAAAGGATGGTTATTGAAAACAAGATTAACACAAATAAAGACATGAATTCCGAAAGTCTCATGATAGATAGATGGCCGGTGTCTGACAAACGATACGAAGATAAATCCTCGGAAAATACAATGTCGGTATTGCAGGACATCATCCGCGTCATACGAAACATACGCAGTAAAATGAATATTAAAGACAAACAGGAATTAAACGCCGTAATATCGCTTTCTAAAGACGTTGAATATAATTTAATCGCTCATTCAGCGCTTTTAAAACGAATAGCAAATCTTGAACAACTGGAAATTGGCAAAAACCTTCCAAAACCTGATAACTCGGCATGCGAGGTTCTTGGTCAAATACAGGCGTTTGTGCCACTTGCAGGGATTATTGACACAAAGGCTGAAAAAGACCGTCAGCAAAAGAACCTTAAACAACTCGAAGATCGCTTGCTTATTGTAAAACGCAAACTCGATAATAAAGATTTTGTTTCAAGGGCGGCTGCAAATATAGTCGCCATGGAACAAAACAGGGAAAAAGAACTGTTAGAACAAATTGAAAAAGTAAAACTTATATTGAAAGATATTGGATAGGAGTTATGAAAAGACATCACTTGATAAATCTACTCTTCATATTAATGCCCACTTTTACCATCGTTTGTATTGCCGGCGCAAGTACTCCCGCTTCCAAAGCATCCACCGGCATGACTAAAAAATGTCCCGCCTGCAATAAATTATACACAGAAGAGACAAAATTCTGCGGCGAGGATGGAACAAAACTGGTTGGAGTTATGATAAAGCTGATATGCCCTGAGTGTAAAAAGGAAGGGGCTGCTGGAGAAAAATATTGCAAAGAACACGGGAAAAAACTTATCCCACCCTCAGAATCACCAGAAAAAGAGTCTGAGTCATTGAAACAAAAGATAGAACTTGCGAAGAGATATTATAAGGAAGGCTGTGTCCAGTGCGATGCTGAATCTTACGACCTTGCAATAAAATCGTACAAAAAGGCTGAAGAGGCATACCCGGATTTTGCGTCTCTGCATCACAACATGGGCTGGCTTTACAGCAAACTTGGAGACGCAGATAATGCCATAAAACATTTACAGAAATATATCGTGCTTTCCCCTGACGCCAGTGACGTTACAGAGGTGCAGAGTTACATTGTCATCATGAAGCAAGCCCAGGAAAAAAGAAAAAATATCATGGATTCTTTGAAGAATCGTGACGAAATTATGAAGAAAGCGATTATTGAACAAAAAAAGAAATTCAGCAAGAGTGTAATAATACCCGCCGGTGAATTTATTATGGGTACGGACGAGGCAAGGGAAGACGAATATCCTGAACACAGGGTCTATCTCGATGCTTATGAGATTGATTGTTACGAGGTAACCAACGCGCAGTACTGGGGGTTTCTTGATTACATAAAAAGGACAAATGACCACAATAAATGTTTTAAGGGAGAGCCAAGTAATAAAGATCACACACCGAAATTCTGGGATAATGATTATTATAACGTCCCTGACTACCCTGTGGTACGCATTGACTGGCACGATGCTTACGCCTATGCTGCATGGGCAGGGAAACGCCTGCCTACCGAGGCGGAATGGGAGAAGGCGGCCAGGGGAATGGATGGAAGAAAATTCCCTTGGGGGAACGAGTGGGACCCAATGCGATGCAATTTAAGCGGCGAGCCAAATCCTGTCGGGAGTGTGGAGATCAGTAAAAGCGTTTACGGCTGTTATGACATGGCAGGCAGCGTGTATGAATGGTGTGCAGACTGGTATCTGGACACATATTATGCAGGATCGCCATCAAAGAATCCAAAAGGTCCAGAAAATGGCGTAAGACGAGTGATACGAGGCGGTTCACGATTTTCTAAACCATTTCAAGTGCGTACAAACACGAGAAAATCAGAACAACCTGAATTGTTTAATTTATCCATCGGGTTTCGATGCGCAAAGGATGTGAAACAAAAATAAACGTGAAATCTATGAAGTAAAGTCTAGATTATCAGTAAAAGTATTTTATTAAATTAATCAGGTGAATATGAAATATTTATGGTGTATGAAACAAATATTGATAAGTTATTGTTTATGAATATAATTGTTTTGATAGTGCAATAAAAGATGTAATTAACATTCATTTTTCAGAAAGGAGAGAGTTATGAAGCGTATTGGTTATATATTGGGTGTTGCTGGTATTGTTTGTGCATTGACGACTTCTTATGTTGTAAATACTGCATTTGCGTCAAGCTGTTGCTCAAAGGATGCAAGCGCCGCAGAACAGGCACAAAGCAAATGCGTTGTCTGTGGAAAGGCTGTAGAAAAGGATAAGGGCGTACAGGTGCAGTGCGAAGGGAAATCAGTTGTTGTGTGCTGCAAGGATTGTGAGGCTGCGTACAAAAAAGACCCTTGTAAATTCTGCAAAGATGAAAAGTGTGAAAAGAAATCTAAATAAAACACAGAAGTATATATAAGTGTTTTGAAAAAATGGCGTTCTTATGTTAGTTCAAACGTAAGAACGCCTTATCTTTTATATCTGCTAATCTAATATTACTCTGTTATGTCTTTGACTACAAATGTGCCCTCAGGCGGGTTTGTAAGGATGGTTTTGACACGTTCCTGCCACAAATTACCAAATTCCCTGGATTCCTCCTCTGATGCCTTACCTGAAATTACCAGAGGCATTAGTTTGTCAATTCGTTCACTTACTGGCGCCTTTTCGGCATAGTAAGTTACTTCTAATTTCTTACCATTGTCCGTCCTCTGAAATATTATTGAGGATGTTGTCTTAGGGTCTGGCATAATATCTTTGTCAAAGGTCATTAAATTAAATCTACTATATTTACCACCGGGTCCAAGTCCTTTAAAACCCGCTTCAGTAGATGCACCTGTAATAAATGTTACAACTTGTGATATTGGGCCATTTACTTTGTAATCAACTCCACCCCTGAATGCAACCTTTATATTGCCTCGTACTGGTATATCATTTCCATACAACGTTTCTAATGCTAATTGGGTAGATTTATAGGCGCCGGCAACTGCAGGACACGAATGACCTGCACATTTCACGGCGTCATTATATGTAAATGTAAAAACGTCATCCTTACCCATCGCCCCCAGTGCAATGGCAAGGGGGTCTTTCATTTTCATTAATTTAACGCCATCGAATAAATCCTTACTGGATTTTGTCTGCTCATTTGCCAGTATGTTGCTATTAATAGTGAATGCGGGCACGATTAGTGCAAATAAAAGGACGAAAATACTTTTATGAGCAAAACTATCGTAGTATTTATTATTCATTCTTAAACTCCCACAAATTAAATGTTCTCAATTATTCGTTGAAAATTAGCAAAAGTCTTTTAGAATAAACTAGAGTTTTAATTCTTAATAAATATAGTTTATAAAAGAATAACATTTTAGACAATAATATTTTATGAAAAACAAAATCAGGATCGGTGTTGTACCTTACCTGAATGCCAAACCATTAATCTACGGTTTGACACATAAGCCAGATTCAATTGAGTTTATTTTTGAAGCGCCATCGCTTTTGCCAGGTATGTTAAACAACGACCAAATAGATGTTGCACTTATTCCAGCAATTGAATATTTCAGGAATGACAGCTATGCTATCATCCCGGATATTTCAATATCCTCAGTAGGAACTGTAGAAAGCGTGAAAATCTTTTCAAAAGTCCCTTTACAAGATGTTCATACCATAGCATTGGACAAAAGTTCCTCGACATCAAGCACGCTTACAAGGATTATCTTCAGTGAATATATGCATGTCTTTCCTCAGTATACACAATGGAACAAACAATATGATATATCACAGACCATCACAGATGCCGTTTTACTAATCGGAGACAATGCCATGAAGGTTATGGACAACGGATATTTTACACTTGACCTTGGACAGGCGTGGTTTGAATATACTGGATTTCCTTTTGTTTATGCAGTCTGGGTTGTTAAAAGAAATCGCCGCATAGCAGGTATAAATCGCTTATTAAAGAATTCAAAGGACGCTGGCATACAATCAATCGGGGATTTAGCAGTTACTGAATCTCAACGTCTTAATTTTACGCAGGAAAGGTGTTTAAGATACCTTACTGATTCAATCCGTTACAATCTAGGCAAGGATGAAATAAATGGACTGCAGTTGTTTTATAATCACGCAGTATCTTTAGGACTCGCCCCAAAAGGTGTGGAGGTTATTTTCAACGAAACCTAACCTGGACGAGCCAGAACATGTAGCACGACATTTATGTCGCTGTCCTGCGAACTGAAGTTCGCGCTACACGAGGGTCGGCGTTAAATTGTTTTTGCCGAAAATGTAAAAATATTTTTATTAAGAGACCGATATGGCCATTCTATCCAGTGAGATTGAAGATGTCCTCGGAAAATCCTTAAACAATAAGAGATTGTCTTCGAAGGAATGCTTAAAACTGTTCTCTACAAAGGAACTTACCAGCCTGGGAATGGCGGCAGATGCAGTATGCAGGCGAAAACATCCGGAAGATTACAGGACGTACATCATAGACAGGAATATTAATTACACGAATATCTGTACATCGGGCTGTAAATTTTGCGCCTTTTACAAAGAAGTTGAACATAGCGATGGATATATCATCT
>MHYY01000054.1:0-3110 GCA_001830285.1 Planctomycetes bacterium RIFCSPLOWO2_12_38_17
CCCTTGAGGTCACACCTTCCGACCCGCATAACCAGTCGCTCAAGAGGGACGCGGCAAAAGCCGCCGAGCCCCTTAGCTTTGCGTTATGTCTCTGTAATGGAAAGAAACAATGAAAATTGAGGAAAAAGTCAGAAAGAAATTTGAAGAGCTAATAAATGCAGGCGACCAACTGAAGCATGGCAACCAGCATGGTCAAGTGCGCAGCGAAGGGCATCAACAAGAATGTATTGGTTGGCTTGCTTCTGTTCAAAATATCGTGCATCTGGTAGTGTGCAATCCTGACAATCCTTATAGAACTTCAGTAGATAAAATATGCAATACCAATCGAGGGTACGGTGTCTCACAGTCCGTAGGTGAAGTAACCGTAATTCTTACGTCGTTATTGAAAGATATCTACTTAGGATTGTTAGCTTCTATTGAGGCTCAAACCAGAGCTTCCGTTTTTGACAATTTTCTAGACCACGCAAAGGAATATGCAAAACACAAACTCAAAAACGAGGCCGGTGTCATAGCAGGTGTTGTATTTGAAGACACGCTGCGAGGTATTTGCCGTAACACAGGCATAGAAGAAAAAGACAAAAAACTCGACTTTCTCATTACCGAGCTTGTTAAGGCGGGCACATTAACTGAGGTTAAGGCAAAGCGAGCAAGGGTAGCCGCCCACGTGCGTACCAAAGCAACTCATGCTCAATGGGCCTAATTTGCGATAGAAGACGTAAATACAACAATTGTCTTCACAGAAGAGTTAATACTAAAGAACTTGGAAAGATAAGGCATAACAACGCCTTCAATTAGACGCGGACTAAGCTCGGTTTGATTTTCGCATTCATAGTTGCCCGCGCTGGTTAAGGAAAACGTTATACGGCAATAATAAAAATTGGAAGATTGGAGGAGATGTGGGGGTCCCTGAAGAGTCTGTAATCATATGGACTGGCTATATGAAGCATAGAGCGGAATTAAGGGGATTTGATTTTTCAAAGATTGAAAATATATTGAGGCATTCAGCAGAAAAATACCTTGATACAGCAACCCAACGCTTAATTATAGTAGGCAAACATGATGATATACTGGTTATAATTCCATATGAGCAACATGGAAACGAAATATCACCAATCACAATTCATGCAACTACACGACAACAAATTAATTTCCGACTTAAAACGGGGAGGTTTATATATGGATAAAACAAAAATGGCATATTTTAAAGATGAAGATATTTTGCATATAGTCATCTCTGACGAAAGAGAATCAGATAGCATTGAGTTAAGCCCAAATATTACAGCCGAGTTGAATGAAAGTGGTGAATTAATCGGCATAGAGATATTAGAGGCAAGTTCTTTTCTGCGCGATTCTATATTAGAATCATCACAGGCTAAGATATTGAAATTAAAAAAACCGTATAACAAATCAATACAGCAGACACGGTAAAACTGTGCCGCTGATTTCGGTCGTTATGTGCTAAAATATAAATAAAATCAAGGAGGTGTTAATAATGTTAGCGATACATAAAAAAATAGTTCTCGATGAACAACAGAAACCATTCGCCGTTCAAATACCTATTGAGGAGTTTGAACGGTTAGAGGAAGTTATAGAAAACTATGGGTTATCAAAATTGATTGACGAAGTTAGTGAAGACGAAAGGCTCTCGGTGGAAGAAGCGAAAAAATATTATCAATCATTAAAAACTAATGTGGAAAGTTGAGTATACCAAACGTTTTCTCAAAGAACTGGCTGAGTTACCGAAAGAAATTCAAAGTCAAGCAGAAGGCATCGTTTTTCAGGAATTATTAACTGCCAATCCTTTTTCTCTGGGATATCTTGAACGGATGAAAGGCTATCCTGATAAATACAAGATTCGAGTTGGTGACTACAGAATCTGAATAACAAAAGATAAGAAAAACAATCTAATAATTTGTCAACGTATTGCTAATCGAAAAGATATATACAGAACGTTTCCATGAATTCACATAACAAGTCATTCCAAAGGATGCGGAAACCGCACCTGTGAGTTCAGTCGCAAGGCTGCCACGCCACATTCGGCGGCACGCAATGACTATTTATAATGATAAATTCTATTTCATGAGCGAATGTATTCTTTTTGTATCCAAAAGTGCTTTTTCCACTGGGACAAGGGGTGTAATCTCTATATCAGTAAAGAATGGGAACAGTGGTAACTTCGATACAATCTCGTCCATTTCTTCGTTTGATTCTGCATCAATAATAGCAGCCGCCCCCCTTCTGCCCGCCAATTTCCCGCCTGCCAGTATCTTCCCGCGCCTTTGAAAACGCGCAAAGTATTCCCACTCTTTAATCACATATTCCAGAAAGTCCTTTACCGACATCTGTGGCATTTGTTTTACTTCAACCTTCAGTAAGAATAACATATCCCCCCCTTCTTTATTGCATTCAGTCCGTTGTCTCCATTACATCGCAAGACCGCCATCAACATTTATTACATGTCCTGTAATGTATCGTGCATTATCGGATAGTAAAAACATAGCTACTTTCGCCACCTCTTCAGGTTTGCCAAATCTCTTTACAGGTACCATTTCAATCATTTTATCCTTATATTCCTGCGGCAGAACTGCCGTCATGTCTGTTTCAATAAAACCGCATGCTATAGCGTTTACAGTAACATGTACCTTTCCAACTTCTTTTGCAAGCGCTTTCGTAAAACCAATCATACCAGCCTTAGAGGAAGAATAGTTCACCTGGCCTGCCATGCCCGTTATTCCACTTACAGACGTAATATTCAGGATACTTCCCGATTTCTGTTTAATCATCTGCATTATTACAGCCTTTGAAAAATTATATACACTTTTAAGATTAGTATTAATAACATCATCCCAATCGTTTTCACCCATTAGTGCAAGTAATTTATCCCGTGTAATTCCGGCGTTATTAATAAGGAAGTCAATCCTTCCATACTTGTCTTTTACATCTTTTACCATATTTTTAGCACCTTCAAAGCTGGCTGCATTTAACTGTAAAGAAATGGCACCTGGACCAATTGATTCAATCTCTTTTACTAATTTATTAGCCTCCTCGATACTTTTTGTATAATTAAAAGCAACATTGCATCCGTTTCTAGCTAGTTCCAAAGCAATTGC
>MHYY01000054.1:3120-13998 GCA_001830285.1 Planctomycetes bacterium RIFCSPLOWO2_12_38_17
TAGTTCCAAAGCAATTGCCCTACCTATGCCTCTTGTACCACCGGTAACAATTGCTACTTTATCTTTAAATTCCATTATGCCCCCCCCTTTTTAATTAATATTTAAAAACTATAATGCTGGATTATAGTATAGAAACAAATGAATCTGCGTGCTAGGATAATAAAAATTCTACGCCTTTTTTATTGACTGAAGAAAGTGTAATATTAATCTGGAATCTGTAGCAAAATGCACATGTGCATACGAAGCCAATATGCGTTCTGCCAGTAAACCATCCGGCTGTGTTTTACTGCTGTCGCATTTAGAAATTGTATATGCATACTGAGTATCCTGAGGAACGCGTAGTGAAGACCAATGGAATTCATGCGCCCTGAAAACATCACCTTTCCTGCATAAAAGGTTATCTTGTGCTGCCTTTATTATAATATAACCCAATCCCTGTCTTTTATTTTCCATCTTTGCTGTCCCTCTTAGTAACCCACACATCTCATAAGAGTTATTTCTAAAATCTACAATCTGTTCAAGCAGATACATCATGCCACCACACTCACCGTAAATTACCATCCCATTTTTATATGCTTTTCTTATAGATTCTTTCATTGTTTCATTTGAATTAAGCTGAGCGGCAAATAGTTCTGGGAAACCACCGCCGATGTACAAACCATCAATATCCGCCGGTAAATATTTGTCATATAACGGACTAAAATAAGTAAGCTCGACGCCGTAAGATTCCAATAAATCCAGATTGTCATGATAATAAAAGTTAAATGCCTCATCCATAGCAACGGCAAGCCTGAAATAAAACCTATCATTTATTCCTTTAAATATCGTATTTTTATGGAATGGAATACTGCCTGTTGATTTGGCAATATTAATAAATTCATCAATATCTATTGTTGATGACATCAAATTGCCAATCTTTTTATATACTGACTTTGAAAGCTCCTGTTCCACTGAAGGCACTAATCCCAGATGCCTTTCGGGCAACGCTATTTTCTCATCAAACGGAAGATAGCCTAATACCTGTATATGACAATTTTCCTCAATAGACTTTTTTAAAGATGAAAAGTGCCGTTCGCTCTTGACTCTATTCAGAATTATTCCCTTGAGTTTAACATCTCTATCAAAATTCCTGTATCCCAGTACAACTGCGCTTGCACTCCGTGACATACCTTTAGCATCAACTACCAATATAGTTGGTGTGTTTAATATCTTCGCAATATGTGCCGTACTACCTAATTCTGTCCCATTAAGACAACCATCATATAAACCCATTACTCCTTCAATTACAGCAATATTTGACCCGCTTAAAGAGCGCTCAAATAATTCAATGCATACGTCCTTGCTCATTAACCAAGTATCCAGATTTCTCGATGGGCGGTTTGTAACTGACATATGATGTGATGGATCAATATAATCCGGACCAACCTTATATCCTTGAGGTACGTACCCTTTCTCAGATAATATTGCCATTAACCCAAGTGTAATTGTTGTTTTCCCAACCCCACTGTGTGTACCGGCTATTAGTATCCTGGGGAAATTTGACAAATTATTTTCCATGCAATGCTATATGACATATAAATCATGTTAATTTAAATTTGATAACTGCCCTTTTCGGTCGGGATTATATACTATCAAACAATGCAGTTCAAGTATTTCGAAAAAAGATATTGTTAGCTTTGCAATGTAATCATACATACTCAAGTACAAGAGTATTTTAGCTATAATTTTCTAAAAATTATAGCTCACACTGAAAAGAACATTAAAATCCAATTCTTGATGAATACCACCTAACGCTTGATACACTGGAACAGGAACAGAAAGCGTCGTTTTCAAATACTCTGTTAATTGAGATGATATCCCGGGCGCGTAAAAGATAGTAGTTCCTCCTGAATCACGAACTGTTTCATCATCACTTTCATCTTTATTTGCAAATTGCAGAATAACCTCGGACAGGATATATAATGTGGGTTTCTTTTCTATATCAATGATATTGAAAGTAGCGCCTTGTGTTGTTCGAACGATGTCGCCAAACTTATAATCCTGCGCACCCTCTGTTTTCAAGTGATACAAAACAGTACTGTCTAATATAATTAAGTGATTTATTCTCTTGTTAACCGAAATGCCAAACATATAATCAAGAGAACCAGTCCCCGGCTGTAATTCCGGTTCATACCTTTCATTAACATTGTTTCTTTCGTCAGTATTACCGGTAGGTAGTTTCAAACCAAAAATACCAGCAACGCCAAAACTCTTATCATAAAATTTGTATTTCCCAAGCATAATTGCATCACCAATGCCTGTTGATAGCTGGTCTTCTCCCAAAAATTCTTCTTCATGTACTTCCTTTGAATGTTTTTCAACGTAAGGAACCTGAAAACTAACTGATAATACATCAGTAATCCCGTAACCGATAAAGAAGCTATTTGTAATATCGTTACGTCTAGCATGAGCATCACGTCCTTCTTCATGTAACTCATGAGCTTCCATTATAGAGACGGATTCCCAATCCTGATATTCAAAAATATATCCCAATGTATATCTGTTTCTTGCCGGCGAATCGGCAGATAATGGGTTTACAGCACCAGTTGTTCCACCAAAACCACCGAGGGAACAAAGTTCACAAGAATATATCATGGTTAAACCACCCATGTTAATTATGATAATTCCGCAAATAACAAATATGAAGAGAACTTTAATTAAAAATAGTCTCATAAAGCATCTCCAATATTACAATCATTTTCAAAGAATTAAATGTGGCAAAGTAAGTTTAAAACTTACCTTACCACCATTTTAAAGTTATTAGAAATTTTAAATCAATTGCTTATTAAGAAGGCACATGCAACCTGATTAAAAGCTCTTCAGTCATCATAGTCCATTCCGCCGCTATATCACACAATAAGATAAATACACGACAACCTTCGTTACCATAAAGAACAGTAATTGCATAGGCATAGAGAACTAAAGCTATTAGACCATCTCCAGCCTGTGTTCCTTCAAATGAGCAGTGTCATATATTTTGGTAACGTATATTCTGGAAAGACGGACAATAAGGACTATCTAGATCAAAGAGAATAGACCCAATTCCGCCAAATAAAAACAATATTATATGAAAAAAGATTTTGATTATATAAAACGTCGTGGTGGTTTTTCAGGAGGTGATAAAAATACTTCAGGGGGGCAGATTGAAGTGTTGTTGGAATTAAAACAAAAAAAACTTTCTTTTGAGAGAGATACCTTAACGTCCAATACATATTTTGCTGTAAATGACAAATCAGATAACGAGCGACTATCTGATTTACAGTTTATACTGCTTATGAAGACTTGGAAACTATTTTTCTGCTTGCTACTAACATCTTTAAGCTCGGACTGATTCCCATACAATGCACAACAGCAGTTTCTCTTGCAGTCAGATTTTGATATACACCCACATTGATGTCCTTTGCAAGGGAATTCATTTGTCTTTACTGATACGGTTAAAACCTTCCCACCATTGCACATCATGAGGCACGCAAGAATCACAATTTGAATATAAGAAAATATCCCTTTAGTTTTCATTATTTATATAGCTATACTGAGGTGCTATTTCACTGTCTTAACACTTTCTAACCCATCCTCTTCCTGCTTAATTGCTTGTTCTAGATGTTTTTCCCAGTTGACACCATAATTCTTTTCTAACCAACCTTCAATATGTCCTTGCCATTGATTATATGCTTGCGCTATACATTCTATTTTTGGATGCTCTTTTGAAATATGTAAAACAGAATTGCTTTTAGGCACTTCCAAAATAAAATATTCGGATTGCTTTCCATCCCAAATCGCACAGATTTTAACTAAATTATAATATTCGGTTAACTTCTTTCGAGTTTCCGCTCCTGAATGATTTGGGAAAATCCTGTTAAGCAATCCAAGGTCATCTTTTATAGCGTAATACAGACGAAAAACATGTTTGTGCTTTAGTTTTATGTATTCTTTTGATGCAATATATTCATTGTAAATACACGGCGCTGGTACATCATGCATAAAACTATTTGCTTTGTCCGGAAATTCATTACAGGTATAAGGTCTGCATTTCTTTCCATATATAGTGCATCTTAACAGTACCTGAAGATTAACACCATTTGCAGTGCTAAGTTCTTTTAAATAAAAATCAAGACATTTACATGGATTACAAATCACATCCTTTACTTGAATGCCGCTATATAATAATTTAATACCATGTGAGGCATTCCCCCGTTTCAAAAGTGATTTCCATATACCCAGATGATTTTGACCTTTTGGAATACTCAAAAAACAGCATATCCCATCTGCACAAATCTCATTCGTAAAATCTATGTCTTTTTTAATGCTTGTGGATGTAACCGTGTCTGTGTTCGTGTTCATGTATAACCTCATCGTGACGATGACGATGCTGATGTACAAGATTATTTCTTAATAACAAGTCATAATTGTTTAATATCTCATTATAATTACCAATTGCCACAGGTTTCTTTTCTTCACTAAATACTAGCACTCTATCGGCAACTTCTTGTGTGAGAAACAAGTCGTGAGTCACTATCAATAATGTTTTACCTTGCGATTTCAGAGTATAAAGAATATTTATAAACATTGATGTACTTCTTGGATCCAATCCACTGGTTGGCTCGTCAAGCAGCAGGATCCTTGGTTCCATAGATAACACTGTGGCAATAGCAGCCCTCTTTTTCTCACCAAAACTCAAGTGGTACGACGTACGAGTTCCAAAACCCTCAAGGCCAACGAGTTCAAGTGCTTTCTCTGAAGCCTTAGTCACCAGATCATTATTCCACCCGAGATTCAAGGGGCCAAATGTAACGTCATCCATAACAGTTGGGCAAAACAATTGTTCATCCGGGCTTTGAAATACCATCCCCATGATCTTGCGAATGTTTTTCAAGTTGTTTTTATTTAGTGCCAAACCCATAACTTCTATATTACCGCTACCTTCAAGAATACCTATTAAATTCAGAAATAGAGTGGATTTGCCGGTTCCATTAGCGCCAATAATAACAAGCGTTTCTCCTTCCTTCACCTCGAAACTTACATCATTCAATCCAATAGTACCATCAGGATAACAGTAATTCAGATTCGATACTTTTATAATGCTTGCCATATGTTAGGATTATTTATATTAAGATAGCCCATTTTATGAAAGAGTCCGGACACAATAAACATTAGGAATATAATTATAGAAGATAAGAACAAAATATCAAAATATGAGAATTTAAAGCATTTTATACAGGGAACCTCTCCATTAAAACCGCGTGTAATCATAGCGCTGTAAATTTTTTCAGCGCGTTCAAATGTCCTTATAAATAATATACCGATTATATACCCTATAATTTTAAACTGTTCGATATATCTTGAACCAAAATAACGTATAGACCTTGCCCGCATTAAACGTTTTGCTTCATCTAAAAGTACAAAAATATAACGATACATAAATGACATAAGCATAACTAACAATCGAGGGAAATGAAGCATTTCCAAACCTTTCAAAAAATCTGAGAATGTTATCGTGAATGAAGCAATTACAATCAACAGTATAGACAAACTTGATTTGATAAAAATTTTTATAAATGTCTGAATTCCCTCGTAAGCTATGTCTAGTTCCAATTTACCTATTTTTATAGACCAGTAAGTATGCCCTTCCTTAAAAAAAGGTATTAGCATGGTTATAAATAGTATAAAAGGAATCAATAAAATAAGCTTCTTTAGAATTTGTTTTGGCGTAACCCTTGACAACAGGGCAATAACCAATATTAACAAAAAAAATAGACCATAATCTTTAACAGACTTGACTGGAAACAATATCAGACACAGTATTATCAAAAGGAAAGAAATTATTTTTGTCCGCGGATCGAGTCTTTCCAATATACTTTCAGTAAATTTCATAGATTGTAAAAGAACAAAACAAATGGGCTTCCACAACTAAGGAATAGTATAGATGTAATATACATTATCTTTATAGCTAAATTTATTGATTTTAAATTAAGTTCATTTTGAATGTCACCAATAAATTGTTTCTCAATAACTTCACCTTGATATGTGCTTGGTCCCCCTAATTGCACCCTTAAAGCACCTGCCATTGCTGCCTCTGGAATTCCGCTATTAGGACTTTCATGCTTTCGACCGTCTCTAAATGCAATTTTTAAAGAATATTTCAGACTGCAACCGCACAAAAAAGATGCTAAGGGAATTAACAGCGCAGAAATTCTAGCCGGGATATAATTAGCTATATCGTCCAACCTCGCTGACGCCCAGCCAAACCTTGTATATTTCGAATCTTTATGACCAACCATTGAATCCAGTGTGTTTACAGCCCTATACGCTATCGCTGCACATGGCCCTCCGATAAAAGAATAAAACATAGGTGATATAATACCGTCTATAATACTTTCCGCAACCGATTCAACACAGGCACATATTATTTGCCCTCTATCCAAATTTATCGTATCTCGACCAACAATCTGCGATAATGACCTCCTTGCATTTATTAAATCATTTTCGATTAGGTATGTCATTACCTTTTTCACCTCGTCTGCCATATTCTTTATAGAAATTGAGAAATATATAATAATAGCACCTGCTATCAATTCGCATAGCGAACTTAATCTTTTACTTGTCTGTAATATTACATAAGCTGTTACATACGTCCCGGCTACAATTGTTATTGTTAAAAAAACCCCTGCTATTCGTTCTGGAACAGGTATTTTTCTCACTACATTTTCAGTAAGATTTATCGCACGGCCAACAATTCTTACAGGGTGATATGACCATTGGGGATCACCAATGGCGATATCAAGGACAAATGCAATTGCCAGTTGTGCTATACTAATATAATTAGTGTTAAACATTATTTTATTTGTACTGGCTGAAACTTATTACAATTATTCAAGTTGTTTTTGCATTTAAATTTAGTTTTCTACATAAATAATATTATAATTATAATATTATAATTAGCTAAAACAAACCATCTTTATGCTCCTGCTATATGTTTTAAAAAAAATCCCCTTAATCTAGCACAAATGCAAGATTAAGGGGAATAAACTAATCTTCAGTCACTGAAGAAACAAATCACGTATCAAGATTATATTCAGACAAAATTATATCTGAATACTATCATACCACTCAATTATCACACCATAAGAAGGTTGTCTGTTTTTTACTTTAATACCTGAAATATCATTGTCAGGAAACTATTCCTTAACTTCGTAATCCGCATCAATAATATCATCCTCTCCACCCTCTCCCTTCTTGCCTTTCTTCTGTTTAGGTTCGCCGCCTGGAGGTGGTGGGGGTGGAGGCTGTTGCTCACCTTTTTTACCTGATTCCTGATACATCTTTGCGCTAATTTCATGCAAAGCATTTGTCAGGTTATCCATCTTCTGTTGTATCTCTTTTTCATCGTCTGTCTTAACAGACTCCCTTAAGTCCTTTATTGCATTCTCGACCTTCTGTTTTTGTGCTGAATCAATTTTCCCTGCCAAATCTTTTAATGACTTTTCAGCACTGTAAGCCAAATTATCTGCCTTGTTTCTTATTTCAGCCTTCTCCTTTGCACGTTTATCCTGATCCGCGTAATCCTGTGCCTGTTTTACCATTCGGTCAATTTCTTCTTTATTTAATTTAGTTGAGGCTGTTATGGTTATCTTTTGTTCATTACCCGTACCAAGGTCTTTTGCATGCACGTTAATGATACCATTCGCATCAATATCAAATGATACTTCTACCTGCGGAACGCCTCTTGGTGCAGGAGGAATACCAGTCAAATGAAACCTACCAAGTGTTACATTGTCTCTTGCCATAGAGCGCTCTCCCTGAAGGACGTGTATCTCGACACTTGTTTGGTTATCTTCTGCCGTTGTAAATACCTGACTCTTTTTTGTGGGAATTGTGGTATTCCTTTCAATCAAATGAGTAAAGACACCGCCGAGTGTTTCTATACCAAGTGATAAAGGCGTAACATCAAGAAGAACTAAGTCTTTAACCTCGCCTGATAATACCCCTGCTTGAATAGCAGCACCCATAGCCACACATTCCATCGGGTCAACCCCTCGTTCAATTTTCTTACCTACATAATCCTCAACAAATTTTTGGACACATGGCATACGAGTAGGACCGCCCACAAGGATTATCTTATGTATATCATTTGGTGTTAATTTTGCGTCCTTTAAAGTCTGCTCAACTGAATGACTGCAACGATTAACGATTGGAGAGACCAACTGCTCAACTTTTGCCCTTGTTATTGTATGTGTGAAATGTTTCGGACCAGAAGAATCAGCGGTAAGAAACGGAAGATTAATATCGGTTGTTAAAGTAGTCGAGAGTTCTATCTTTGCCTTTTCACCCGCTTCTCTCAGTCTCTGCATTGCCATTTTATCATTCTTTATATCTATTCCATATTCTCTCTTAAACTCTGCAACCAAATAATCAACGATGGCATTATCCATATCCGTGCCACCTAATTGAGTATCGCCACTTGTAGATACGACCTCGAATACACCCTGACCAAAATCCATAATTGTACAATCAAGTGTACCTCCGCCAAGGTCGAAAACCAATATCTTCTGAGATTCTTCAACTTTATCCAGTCCGTATGCCAGAGATGCCGCTGTAGGCTCATTAATAATTCTCACAACATCAAGTCCTGCAATAGTTCCGGCATCCTTTGTTGCCTGTCTTTGATTATCGTTAAAATACGCAGGAACGGTAATCACCGCTTTTTCAACACGTTCACCAAGAAAGGCCTCCGCATCCTGTTTTATTTTCTGTAATATAAATGCTGATATTTGCTGGGGTGTAAATGTTTTATCACGAACAGTAACTTTATGATCGGTACCCATTTTCCTCTTGATTGCATAGATAGTACCTTCTGGATTGCTAACAGCCTGTCTTCTAGCAGGTTCACCGACGAGTTTTTCACCATCTTTTGTAAATGCAACATAAGAGGGAAATGCCTTCCCACCGCTAGTAACACCCTCAGCACTTGGGATTATTGTGGGTTTACCACCTATTAATACAGCGGCCGCTGAATTACTTGTTCCCAAATCAATGCCAATAATCTTTGCCATTTCTTATCCTCCTTTTTCCTCTCCTGGTTTTTCTTGATTCTGAACATCCTCATGTATCGATTTATGCGAAACCACAACCTTTGACGGTCGTAATACAAAAGAATTTAATAAATAGCCCTTTTGAATTTCTTCTATAATAGTATTTTCCGGTACATCATTATTAACCTTACGCATCAAAACCTCATGCTTGTAAACATCCAGTGAAACACCAACAGATGATATAGTTTCCAGGCCTTCAGATTTTAATATGCGAGAAAATTCTTTGTAAATCAATTTAATACCATCGGCGACTTCGCCGCCGGTTGTTTGACCCAAATTACAAGTAGCCTTTTCTAGACTTTCATATATGTCAAGCAACTTCTTTATCAACGATTCTGCAGCAGTACGCTGGGTTGTTTGTCGTTCTTTTATCGTCCATTTTTTATAATTATCAAAATCGGCAGCGAGTCTTCGCATGGAATCCTGAAGTTCATTAATCTTTTTCTTACTTTCTTCCAACTCCTGCTTAAGAGATTGAATTATTGCCTGTTGTTCTGCAAATAACACCTCTGATGCTTGTACTACTTCAACCTTATCAGATGGATTATTTTCCTTTTCAATATCATTTGACATGCCTATCTTACCCTGAATAAACCACTAATGAATATAGTTGAAAGTTTTATGCTAACACAAATTTAATATAATGCAATAAACAAATTCCCTATACTAATACATACCCCCTTCCTTTAAAATCTTTGTAAGTTCTTTAACATGATTGAAAGGGATACTTGTTTCTTGCAGGCCCATAACAGTAGTATCTATATTATAGGCAACTCGTTTTATCTCAACCTTACCATCCTCCCAGATAGCATATGATACCATGGGAATACCATCGCGCGGCTGACCAACACTGCCAGGGTTTACGATCTTAATACCATCTACTTCACGTATCATTGGGAGATGTGTGTGACCAATAAATACTATATCCGCCCCTATATCATTTATTTCCAATTTCAAGTCTTTATCAGTGGTCTCAGGTCTAATATATTTATACATATCACCACCAGGAGACGCATGTGATAATAAAAATATTTCCCCTTTTATTTCCACCTTTAAGGTAACAGGCAGATTACTGAGAAAATTTTTCTCTGACGTATTTAAAACATTATTAGTAAAAACCTTTCCTGCATCGCTAATTTCTTTATATTTTGCCGAACATCTACAGTCCATACCTTTGCCAACAGCATTGTCATGGTTACCACGGACTATTTTATCAGTTAAATTCTTTACCCTTTCTATACATTCTTTTGGATATGGACCATAATTCACAACATCCCCAAGGCAGAGAACCAAATCAGCTTTTTCGTTTATTGCATCCAAAGCAGTAATATTGCCATGGATATCGGATATGATAAGGATCTTCATACTTTTATTTTCTTGCTTTTAATACTTAATCTTTATAAGTTTTTAATTATATGGGTATAATCATTCGTTATCAATACATACATAACCTACAATGTTAAATATATTATAATTTAACACACCAAATGTTTTTTGACAAAAAATTTCCATATTTCACCCGTATTGCTTATCTCTGCGATGTCAGGTCTGGTGTATTTTTTGGAATCTTTAACGGATTGGTTATATTATTTGTTCACATCATTGGAAGAAAGTTGGGTGCTACCCCAATTGAGATTGCCAATATTACTGCTGCCCCTACCGCATCCTTAATAAATATTAGCATACAAACAATCGGAGATTAAAAATGAAAATTACTGAAAATCTTATAACCTATCGCTTAAAGCTAAAA
>MHYY01000055.1 GCA_001830285.1 Planctomycetes bacterium RIFCSPLOWO2_12_38_17
TTCATCGTACAAGTACAAATAGTTACTGTTCATCTTGTAACTTCAAAAGAAAAACTTTGTGTAAATTCGTGTCCATTCGTGGCTAATTACAGCACAAACACAGCAAGCTCCATTTCAATATTGCACTAAAATTACCTTGATAATAAAAAAGATTTAAGCTATAAAATGACCAGCTTTAATCTATTTTACATTAAAGGGCGGGTATTACTTATGGATCAAGGAGGGTGCACAGAGGGAGGGGCCACCACGCCTTTTCAGTAGACCCTAATTTGACTTAATGCGGAAAGGAAAAAAATCTTCTTTTTAACAGACCTGCAATACTGAAGAAATTTACATAAAATATTTCTGCCTGCTTGATATACTCTTTCGACAGCGTAACATAATCCTCCAGCATCTTCTTCTTGTCAGACACAATACCTTTTAAGGATTCCAGTTCTGCCTTATAGGCATCTGCCCACTGCGAAATCATGTCTCTCGTTACCTCAACGTGAAACTGGATACCGTATATGTTCCGACCGTATTTTAACACCTGATTCTGACAGCGTTCAGAAAAGGCTAACCTTCCTCCGCCATCGGGAATACCGAATGTGTCGCCATGCCATTGATATACCTTAAAAATCTCAGGAAGACCTTTAAACAAATCGTCCTTTAACCCATTATCATTAAGCACTACTTTATACCAACCAATCTCCTTCTCAGGATTCTTCGTCACCTTAGCTCCTGTTGCCTTAGCAATCAGTTGCGCCCCAAGACATATTCCTAAAAACGTAATACCGTCATCAACCACTTTTTTGAGTAAAACGTCTTCATCTCTCAAAAACGGATACTTATTTTCCTCATAGACATTCATGGGACCGCCAAGACAAATTATAGTCTGGATATCCTTCTGCAATTTAGGTACTTTGTCGCCAGAAGAGAGGTCTATAACCGTATATTCAATCTTGTTATCCTCAAGAAAATCCGCAATAGTACCCGGACCTTCAATATCAATGTGCTTTATGAATAAGACCATTACAAATTCCTAACCCGCCCGAGTCAGAATTAAAAAACTAAATTTACGATTTTAAATCCCAAATCGTAATTCCAAAATCCGAATTTATCTATGCTACACCCTGTCACTCAATTTAAATACGCAATATTCAGCGCACATGGAGCAAACCTCTTCGTTCTGCGGGCGTCCCTTCTGGCGGATATTTCTGGCAACAACAGGGTCAATACACGTATTAAATTGTCCTTCCCAATCCCGCTTTCGTCTAAGTTCCGACATCTTTTTGTCCCATTCCCACGCTGATTTTACGCCCTTCACAAGATCAGCCGCATGAGCCGCAATGCGTGCGGCAATCACTCCAGTTTTTACATCTGCCGGACCCGGCAAACTCAAGTGTTCGGTTGGTGTCACATAGCACAAGAAATCAGCCCCGGCAGAGGCTGCTATTGCACCGCCAATAGCAGATGTAATATGGTCATATCCGGGCGCAATGTCAGTAACAATCGGACCCAAAACGTAGAATGGCGCTCCTTTACAAAGCTCTTTTTGCAGTTGAACCTGAGCGGTTATCTGGTTTAAAGGTACGTGGCCCGGTCCCTCTACCATGACCTGCACACCTGCACTCAACGCCCTTTGCGTAAGTTCTGCAAGTACATTTAATTCATAAATCTGTGCGCGGTCAAATGCATCCGCTAGTGCGCCAGGTCTCATCGCATCTCCAAGGCTGAGAGTTACATCATATTCCTTTGCTATCGCCAGTATTTCATCAAAATCCTCATACAGAGGATTTTCATGTCCGCTGTGTATCATCCATTCCACCAGAAATGTGCCACCGCGGCTTACCACACCGCAGATGCGCTTATTCTCCTTCAAATGTTTAAGCACACCCTTTGTAGCACCGCAGTGGACGGTGATAAAATCCACTCCGTCCTCACAGTGCAGCCTTACAGCGTCAAGCATATCACTTGCGGTCATATTGACTATTGTTTGTTTATTTTTAACAGCTTTAACTGCTGCCTCATAAATCGGCACGCTTCCCACAGTAATAGAGGACGACTCAATGATCTTCCTGCGTATCGCCCTTAAATCGCCACCTGTGCTAAGGTCCATTACGGCGTCAGCACCCGCATCCACCGATGCCTTTAGTTTTTCTAACTCAACTTCAACATTCACATAATCAGGTGAAGTCCCTATATTCGCATTAACCTTGGTCTTAAGCCCTACACCGATACCACAAAACTTTGTTGCCTTACGCTTGCGGTTTACAGGGATTATAACCTTGCCCTCAGAAATCTTCTCCCTGATATATTCAGGGTCAACATCTTCATCCTTTGCAACCTGTTTCATTTCCTGAGTAATTATATTTTTTCTCGCCTGCTGTAGCTGTGTCATAACTTCCTCAATTTTATTTGTAGTTCAGCCACGAATTTACACGAATTTACACAAAATAATTAAGATAAAATTTGTGTAAGTTCGTGTCCATTCGCGGTTACTTTTTAAAGCACAGAACTATTCCTTACTCCTTTGCATTAATTCTTCCGGCTAGTGCATAAAGCCGTTTCACTTCAGCGTCTGTTAATTTCCGATACCTGCCGATTTTCAATGCTGGATCATATAAATTACCAATTTTTATCCGCCGCAGAATGCGCACCTTATAATTACATTCATTGAGCATACGGCGGATTTCTCTATTTTTGCCTTCTTTCAGTACCATCTCAAACCTGCTCCTTTGTTTGCCTTTCCGCACATGCTGAATCTTCACAGGCTTTGTCTTGCCAAAAGAAAGCCATACGCCTGATTTAAGCGATTTAATTGCCTCGCCTGTTAAATATCCATCCACTTCAACATAATACGTCTTGGTTACCTCATACCTTGGGTGTGATAACTTATTTGCAAGGTCACCATCGTTGGTTATAATAATTAAACCTTCGCTTTCCTTATCAATCCGTCCAATAGTATATATCCTTTGAGTAATATTCTTTAATATATCAATCGCCCTCAACCTATCTAGTTCATCATAATTTGTACATACATATCCTTTGGGTTTATTTAACAAGTAATAAATCTTGCGCTGTTTCTGTACATTTATCCCATCGCAATAAATCACACTCTTATCCGGGTCAACAACAGTGCCAAGCTTGGTGACACATTCCCCGTCAACGGTAACCCTGCCGGCTTCTATGATTTTTTCGCACTCGCGGCGGGACCCGAAACCTGCTTCCGCCAGTACTTTTTGCAAACGTTCTAACATAAATATTTACCTAAATTAGCCACAAATGGACACGAATCTACATGAATATTTTTAAAAATCACACTGTTAAACCACACTTCTTGCAATATGCAGATGTACTTTTTACTTTATACACATAACGACTTTTATACTAAGAATTACTATCATCACTCTTAACTTGAATCTTCATGTATTTTACCCCTATCGGTGGTCTTTTATATATCGTAATTTTGCGCAGAGATATCTTCGCTTCACAAACTGCATGTGCACCGCAGTAGTCACATATAACCCACCTCTTGTGTGAATCCCTACTAAAAAATCCAGGCTCTATTTCTTCACTTTTAACGCTAAACTTAGAAAAACGGACTACATCTCCAATAGAATCCTTTGCAGCTTCTAAACTCTCTGCATTCCCCACAAAGTCATATATTTCATCATCAATTTTAATATATAATTTATCAAAATAATACTATGTACTCGTGTTTCCCGAAATATACACGGATCATCTTCATACACGGCAATTTATTTTTCTAATACGAAGTTAATTCTTAACATATCCAACGTCTTTAGTACTTATTTATAAGTGTTACAGAGCATTTCTTTTTGTCTTTATTCGTGCAGATTCGTGGCTAAAAGTATCTCCAATTAATTCTTGCTTTTCACCTTTCTTTTTGCGTCCTGCAGCATCTCCCGCGCCTGCTTCATGGTAATTTCCGTCTTTTCACTACCTCGAATCATATCTGCAATTTCCTCAAGGCGAGACTCTTCTGAAAGGCTTTCAATAGTGGAGTATGTCTTTCCATTTTTAACAAATTTACTAACCTTCAGTTGCTCTTCAGCGTAACTGGCAATTTGCGGAAGATGAGTAATACAAATTACCTGGTGCGACCTTGCAATACTATTTAGTTTTTCTCCAATTACCTCTCCCATCCTGCCACCAATATTGGCGTCAATTTCATCAAAAACCAGGACGGGTGTTTTATCAACTTTTGCCAGTTGGTGTTTCAATGCCAGCATAACCCGCGATATTTCCCCACCAGATGCAATCTTCCGCAGAGGCTTTAAATCCTCGCCGGGATTGGGTGAAATAAGAAACTCAACCTGATCAAACCCGTAACTGTTTGCCTTTGAAACATCAGTATCTTTATTCTCACTCAAAAACGGTGACGTTATCTGCGCACAAAACCTACCATGCGGAATTCCAAGGTCATGAAGTTCTTTGTCTATTAGAGGTGACAATTTTTCAGCAGTTGCGAGGCGTTTTTTGGCTAACTCTTTGCCTTTCTGTTTTAACAATTCAGACAACGCATTTAATTCTTTATCCACCTGCTCAAACGTTGTTCCATTTGCAGAAATCTGTTTTAGTTTTGATTCAACTTCATTGCGGTAAGACAGGATTTCCTCTATCGTATTTCCATATTTTGACTTTAATTTCCTTATTGTATTCAAACGGTCTTCAATACACTCCAGCCTTTGAGGGTCAAAGCTGAATCCTTCTATATATTTCCCCAAAGAAAAGGAAATGTCCTCAAGTTGATAAAGCAATTGGTTACAGGTATCAGATAAATTTAACAGTTTTTCATCGAGTTTAGCAACGGATTGTAATTCTTTAATTACACATTTTAGCCTTTCAATAACAGCATCGGAAGATTCGTAGATTTGTGAATGACAGCTAGTAACTGTATTGTATATCTTTTCTGCATTGTTTAGAATATTTCGTTCTTTTTCGAGTTCCTCTATCTCTCCTGCCCTGAGCTGTGCTTTATCAATCTCGTCAATTTGAAAGGCATATAAATCAATCATCTGTTTTCGCTCTTGTTGATTATTTTTAAGAGTGTCTCGCAACTTTGTTTTCTCTGTAAACTGATGATGTATTTCTGAAAAATCCTCCCGCAATGACGCGATACCTCCAAAGTCATCCAGTATATAAAGCTGATTAATTCCGTGCAACAAGGCTTCATGCTCATGCTGACCGTGAATATTTACCAGAAGTTCTCCAGCTTCTTTGAGCATGGTTACCGTAATAGGAATATCATTCAAACGGCACCTGCTTCGTCCTGTTGTATCCATACTTCGCTGAATTAATAACTCTTCTTCAATTGCGCTGGTATCAAACATTTTTTTTATTCTGTCCAGCATGTATTTATCTTTAATGCAGAATTTGCCTATTACCGTTGCTTCTTCTTTCCCATTCCGCACAATATCGGAGGTTGCTCTTCCGCCAAGAATAAAATTGAGCGCTCCTATTACCAGCGATTTCCCTACACCCGTAGCCCCGCTGAAGACATTCAGCCTCTCGCAGAGTTTAATAGTAACCTTATCAATCAATACAAAATTATTAATATATAATTCTTGCAGCACGGATAAATCACCATTTTCTGCAAAAAAGCCTGTCTAATTCATAAATACAAAATAACACAAATTAATCCTTCGGCGACTTTGGCTGGCTACCCCCCTTAGTCTCCAAATTGTATGAGGGGATTTAAATGGGAAATTGAAATTCCTTAACATCGAGTTATTGAATCTTAGAACCGGGCTTTATGTCCTTTTCTGTGGTAACAATCGTCAGGTTGTTTTCTTCTTTGGCTGCAAGCAGCATCCCATGACTTTCTACGCCACGCAGGACTGCCGGCGCAAGGTTGTTTACAATAACAATATTCTTTCCGATAAGGTCTTCTGGTTTATAATAATTTCTAATCCCCGCAACAATCTGGCGGCATTCAACCACATCGCCCGCATCAATTTTTAAAATCAAGAGTTTATCTGCATTTGGGTGTGGCTCGGCGTGAAGCACCTTAGCCACGCGTAGGTCTACCTTCAAAAAATCTTCTATAGAAATCACGTTAAATAACATTTCGTCGAAAAGTTATACGCTACTCCAGTCATTGTTTTAATGGAATCAAAAATGCCCCAAACCTTCATAAATATAACGGTTTTTAAAAGGTGTGTCAATGAATTATACCTTGCAGACCGAATCCTGTGAGCATAATATTCATCGGTGGAAAATTTATTCATCTGCCACATAAAGTTTATGCCTTACTTTCCCTTCCGTTTAATATTTAACCTCAATTAGGCACAATCCCCTTGCCGGTACTGTGGGTCCTGCCAGTTTTCTTTTCTTTACATCTAAAATACCTTTTATATCCCCCGCAGAAATCTTCCCTCGTCCAACCTCTATCAAAGTACCTACAATCGTCCTCACCATGTTGTACAAAAATCCATCTGCCTCGATTGTAAAATAGATGTACTTGCCATCTTTTATTATATCTAATTTTTTAACAGTACGTATCCTGTTTTTCTCCTGAACTGCCTTGGTTGTAAATGATGTAAAATCATGTGTTCCCACGATATATCCAGCCGCCTCTGTCATTTTTTCTATATCCAGTTGAAACCCGCATATATAACAAAAATTGCTGTTCAAAGACGTCCTTATCCAATCATTAAATAGTGTATAACGATAAACCTTTGCTATTGCAGCATATTGAGCATGAAAAGATTCCGGGGCATCAACAGCGTCTTTTACTGTTATATCGTGAGGCAGATAAAAATTTACTGCATGAATCAATCGTTCAGATGAAATATTAGAATTGGTTTTAAAATTAGCTACCTGACCGATAGCATGAACCCCCGAGTCGGTACGGCCTGCCCCGCAAATTGTAACTTTTTCCTGAATCACACGCTCTATAGCCTTTGCGAGGGTTTCCTGAATTGTTACATCATTCTTCTGCCACTGCCAGCCGGCATAATTGGTACCGTCGTATTCTATCAGGAGTCGTATATTACGCATATCGAAAACACCGGATTCCTGCGAAATCAGAAAAATTACCTTTTGGCTTCAAATCAATTTAATCAAAAGTTGCAAGATTGTGTTTTATTTTGTTATTATAGCAAAAACATATTATATAAAGATTATGGCAAATGGAGGTTATTAATGAATAAACAAGTCATCTCAACAAATAAAGCGCCAGCGGCTATCGGACCATATTCTCAGGCAATCAAAGTAAATAACCTTGTATTTATATCAGGTCAAATTCCAATAGTACCTGCAACAGGTGAAATACTACAGGGAGATATCAGGATTCAGACAAGACAGGTACTGGAAAACGTTAAAAATATAGTTGAAACAGCTGGTTCCTCACTGGAAAATGTAGTAAAAACGACTATATTTATGAAAGATTTGAACGATTATACGGCAATCAATGATGTTTATAAAGAATTTTTCTCAGAAAAACCACCTGCAAGGGCGGCAGTTCAGGCTGCAAGATTACCTCGTGACGTAGGCGTAGAAATTGAAGCAATTGCGTTTATTGCATAAAAAAAGAAAGTTTGACTTATATTCCAAAAACTGGTAATCTTATTACTTATGTTAAATATAACGACACAGGCAAAACATAGAGAAATTTTCCCTGATGTTGTAAACCTGCTTGAGAATTCAAAGAAATTCTTTGAACGAGTGGGTATCTCGGACATGGAAAAAAAGGCTGTTGAGATGCGCACCCAGCTTGAAGAACCCTTCTATCTCCTCGTAGCAGGGGAATACAACTCAGGCAAATCAAGCTTTATCAATGCCATGTGCGGCGAACATATTCTACAAGAAGGCCCTACACCAACAACCAACCGAATTACCTTATTAACTCACGGCGATAAGGTAGAAATCCATGAAGTTGGCGACCACCTTTGCCAGGCAACATATCCGATGGAAGTTTTGAAAGATATTACACTGGTTGATACACCAGGCACTAATTCAATTATTTTAGAACATGCCGCATTAACAGAAAGCTTTGTTCACCGGGCAGAACTCGTATTATTCGTTACTTCGGCGGACCATCCGTTCACTGAAAGCGAACGACAATTCTTGCAATTCCTGAAAGGCAAGTGGGGGCGAAAGGTATTATTTATTCTGAATAAAATAGATTTAAAGACACAGGAAGAACTGGAAGAAATAATATCTTTCCTGGAAAAGAACTGCTATCGCTTGCTTGGTTTTGAACCAAAAATTCTGTCAGTCTCTGCCAAAGAAGCATACAAGGCAAAAGTTGATGGAGACGATACCTTACTCCAAAAAAGCAAAATCGCAGAAGTTGAATCCTTTGTATTCGAAAAATTAGACCTGGATACTAAGATTGATTTTAAACTTGTCAGCCCCTTAAAATACCTCTTTAATGTTTTTACTGAACTACAACAAAACATAAACGAAAAGGTAAATAAATGCAACACGGACATTAAAAGTATCGAACGGTTTGAAACACGACTAAAAAATAAAAAACAGGACATGCGGGAGTACACCGTAAAATATAAGGATGAGATCAAACTTGTATTCTCACGTTTAAAGGAAAAACTTGATAATTTTCTTAACTCGTATGTTACTTTGAGATCCATAGTCCTCTCTAAAGTGGGTCGTGAAAAAATAAATGAACGATTCAACCGCGAAGTATACGGACTTCTTAACCCACAGACAGATCTGGACAGAATCATAGACGATGTGGTTGATTATGTTGCACGAAATAACCGGTCATTATGTGACTTAGCAAGGGATCACATTGAAAAAGAAGTTGGCTATGACCGCAGAGCAGGAAATATATTACAGGGACATATGGAACGACACTATGATGATAGAAGACACGATATAGAAATCGCCTTAAAGTCCCGCTCCAAAGAATTCAGAGAATTAGATATAGAACGGGAATCAGACAGGCTCAATAGTTTTGTTCAAGGCGGATTTGTGAGCTTTTTGATTATTGAATCGTTTGCAATAGGTATCGGGGTTGGAGCTACTGTGATGTTTTCATGGATTGTACCGCCACCTGTTACTATAGGAATTGCTGTAGCTCTGGCAGCGGTTGGACTTGCTGTTTTTCCACAAAAGAGAAAATCTTTCCGCAATGAATTTATAAAACGTACCGATGCAATATGCGAACGA
>MHYY01000056.1 GCA_001830285.1 Planctomycetes bacterium RIFCSPLOWO2_12_38_17
GACCCTTCGTTTCACTCCTGGCACTGGCTTAATTGCCAACAATGACTTATTTTGTACTCTATCCGATTGATATTAATCCGGAATATTATATATTTCAGGTAAAAAAAATTACTGCCAATATTTGCGCTCAACAACATCGCTGTTTGAATCACTGATTTGAATTACGGATAAATTTATGATAGTATTTCTACCTTGATTCTTTGTGCTGTATTATAGCAATTAATGTATATAATCTTCTCCAACAAACTTGTACAAATAATAAATTGCAGGAGGAACATATGACTGAAAAAACAAGACACGAGGAAAGTTTTGAGTTTCAAGCGGAAATAAAAAAGTTACTAAATATACTGTCTCACTCCCTTTATACCCATAAAGAGGTCTTTTTAAGAGAACTCATTTCAAACGCCTCGGATGCGCTAACCAAGATGCGCTTTCATGCCCTCTCCAATACGGAACATGATGATAAAGAATTATCCCTTGAAATAAATATAGATGTTGACGAGAAAAAAAAGACCCTGACCATCAGCGATACTGGCATTGGAATGACTAAAGACGAGATTATACAGAATATCGGGACAATTGCAAAGTCCGGTTCGCTTGATTTTATAGCAAAACTGTCAGAGCAGGCAAAGAAAGATTCCAATATTATAGGTCAATTCGGTGTTGGTTTTTATTCTGTCTTTATGGTGGCTGATGAGGTCAGGATCAGGACGAAATCATATAAAAAGGACGAATCTGCAATTGAATGGCACTCGGACGGTACGGGAAAATATTTTTTGAATTCAACGGAAAAGGAAAAACGCGGGACGGAAATTATAGTCCACCTGAAAGAAGAGGAAAAAGAATATACCGATAAGTCCAGAATTCAGTCTATCATAAAAAAGTACTCCAATTTTGTAAGCTTCCCTATCATGGTTTGCGGAGAAAGGGCAAATCAGATTACGGCTATCTGGAAAGAGCCAAAAAAGAATATCACCGAAGAACAATATAATGAATTCTATAAATTCATTACAAACACGGAGGAAACGCCCCTTTTCCGTTTGCACACATCAGCAGAGGCGCCGATACAATTTTACAGCATTTTATACTGCCCATCCGCAAATTATGAAGTCTATGGTTTTAAAAAACTCGACCATGGAATTCAGGTTTACTCAAATAAAATACTGATACAATCAGACTGCACAACACTTTTACCAGAATATATGCGGTTCATCCGTGGCGTTGTTGACTCTTCAGATATCCCGCTAAACATATCAAGAGAAACGTTTCAGGATAACAGGATTATTCATAAAATAAAGAGCATCCTTGTTAAACAAACCCTATCTCTTTTACAGGACATGGCAAAAAATGAAAGGGAAAAGTATGAAACACTTTGGAGACAATTTGGAAGGATTCTAAAAGAGGGAATGCATTTCGATTCCGAAAATCGCGAAACATTAGCGCAATTGATGCGATTCAATTCTTCCAGGTGCCAGAATTTCGACGGACTGATTTCACTCAGGGAATACGCTGACAGAATGAAACCGGAACAAAAAGAGATTTATTACATAACGGCGGTGAACCGCGAAACAATAGAAAAAAGCCCGTATCTCGAGATATTTCGCAAGAAAGACGTGGAGGTACTGTATCTGACAGACCCCAATGATGAAATATTGCTTGCCGAACTTCAGGAATTTGAAAAGAAACCCATCCGTTCAGCCGACCAGGCAAATCTGGATTTACTCAAAGACGGCGAAAAGAAGATTGTAGATACCACAGAAGAACCTAAAGATTTTGAGGCAACGTTTAACCATCTCTTAAAGACCTTAAGGTTAACGCTTGCAGACAAGGTGACAGACGTCAAGGAATCGCAAAGATTGAGCGATAGCCCATGCTGTCTTGTAAACCCTGAAGGCATGCCCAGTGTGCACGTCCAAAAACTCATACAAATGATGCACAGCGATTATAAAATCGCCAAGAAAATAATGGAGATTAACAGGAAACACCGCTTGATACAGAATCTCGCAAAGATGAACGAAAATACAGACTATCAACAACTAGTTGAAAAGATAGCCCTTCAGCTTTTTGAAAATGCGCTGATGCAGGATGGTATCGTCTCTGACCCCACATCAATGGTACCAAGGTTGAATGAGATAATGGAGGAATTAACCAAGGCAACGTTGGGCGAGGGGAAGAGGATTATTATTTGATGCTTAGGGGTTGAGAAATGGAACAGGGGCAAACCTTCGTCATTCAATATTCAACAATTAATTGTTTATTAATACTACAATTCCTATATTCTTCGCATTACTCATTATTTTTGGTCTGACATATCCCCATTTACATGAGGACAAGGTTCTTCTGCATTCTGTAATTGAAATATGAAGGTCTGATTATAGACTCTTCTCTCCTTTTCACTTCACCGACAATATATTTTATATCGCCCCCTGAACGCCTTACCATATATCAATCTGCGGTGTCTGACTCCACAGATTCTGTAAGGGAATTTAACAATCTCAATCCTCTACGTCCATTTTTTACCCATGCGGTATTTTATGTCGTAATTTATACCTGTCCTGCGCTAAGCCGAAGGGATGAAGTCTAATTCCTCATCGGTGAAACCGTAATGCTGGGCTAATACCTTGTCTACTGTGCTTTAGTCCCCATTAACAAAGGGGGAAATAGAGGGTTGTCAGTCTTCATCCGGTATTTATAAGGCTTTGAGTATTAAACCGACTTTCTATATTCAAACACTCAAACAGCAAGATTAAAGACCTGCCCCCCGTTGTTTTCCCGATTGTTCTGTCAACAAGCATCTAATATGGAAAGATAAGATACTGAAAGTAAGCGATATTAAGCTTAATCACAACTCGATGATTAGTAGTTGTTTGTTCCATGTTGCTCTGATAAAAAGTCTTTTAAAAGTCTTTTAAAAATCTAATAATTTCAAGGCGGTTAAAAGACTTATTAGACATTCCTATTTCCGAATAATTTTAATTACAGATTCAATAACAACTTCAAGCTTTCTAATTTTAAGTTTACCAACACTATATAACACAATATGACTGTCGGCTGTAAATATACGATTAGGCCTTAAATTACTTGGTTGTTTCAAACCTCCATTCTCAAAGTCATCATCAGTAAGTAAAATAGCGTATTTGTCTTTAATCGTCTGGCTGGTTATCTGGCAAAGAATCAAATCGTCTCCTTCCAATACCGAAAGAACAAGTGCAGGACGTCTCTTTGCCTGAGTCAAATCAGAAAACGGAAAAGGAACAACAACGACATCACCTTTTACAAATTTTGCCATGACTCATCTTCCTCGGATTTTAACCAATCTTTTTTGAGAGACGACTCGCTGGCAATGGCATTAGCAATGCTTTCTTTCATTCTTTTTGTTTTAAGAAAATGAACAAAATCCAGTACCTCATCAAGGAAAAGTTCTGGAACATGTTCAATCTCACTCATAAGTAACTCTTTTTTACTCATATTTTTACCTCCAAATTAGGATAGGTCATAGAGTTTTTAATCATGACATCTGGTTGCTTCTCCAGTGCATAAATAAAGGACTATGTTTTTAATTTTTATCATCTGTTTTTTTAATCTTGTTTATTTTTTCCTGAAGGGACACGATACCTTCTACAGTGTGTTCCCACTCCATTGCGTCTTTTTCAACTTCCCATGAAAAGCCCTTTTCCTCCACCACATTCTTTTTTTCAAACTCGGAAAAACTCATTCCGTACTTTTTTTTGAATCGCTCATCAGTAAATTTATGCAAAACAATTTTCCGTTCATATTCATTAAGAACGGCTTCTTTTAGTTCTTTTTTGGAAATAAGATCAAGCAGTTTCATTTAAAATCACCTCCATTCACACATTAAACATTAAAGAAAATATATAAAAAAAGGTATAAGGAGCTTAGCTAAGAATCAGACTTTTCATCACAATTTTAATCTCTTCCTCAGCTTATCCATAGAGTTTGTAGCTATTTCATCAATTTGGAGTTCAATCTCCTTAATCTCGGTTTATTTAGCCTTATTTTATAATATTCATTATATTTGATAATGGCAAGGATTTTATCGTGTCACTATGCAAAATTTCTTTTTCATACAGCCCTGTTTTGAGTCATGCTGGTTAAGCGCTTCAGCTTTACGAAAATGCGCTGATGCAGGATGGTATCGTCTCTGACCCTACATCAATGGTACCAAGGCTGAATGAGATAATGGAGGAATTAACCAAGGCAACGTTGGGCGAGGGGAAGAGGATTATTATTTAGAGTTAAGGGAATAATATCTGGAAATATACAGAATTGCAGAAGTAGCTTCTGTAGGTTGGATGGAGCGAAGCGCACCAAACAAAATAAATGGAGATGGGTCTACGGGCGCTTGACCCCTCCTACGTGTGCTCCCTCCAATGACTTGTTAGGCATTTTTAAAAGTCTGTACAATCACATGTATTTCGCCAGTATCTGCAAGTTTATGAAACGCTAAGCCAAGCTTACTCTTTCCAACGTTTAGTCTAAATCCTACCGTTTTTGATATTTCTTCTTCGCCCGAATCTCGGCTGTATTGAATAATTTTTTCAATAGGTACTTTTTCAGTCTTTATTGATAAATATGACTCAAAATAAATCTCTTTTATTCGAACATTCCCCTCAGGAGTATTAATAATAAAATGACTTTTTTCATTACTGTATTCTGCCCTAATTTTAATCTCTTTAGTATCTATGTCTGGTCTTATGTCATCAAATAACTCAGAATGTTCAGATAGAAGCAATGAAAATGCATCTATTATACGAGCTGATTGTCCTGTTTCTGTTGAAATTAGAATAAAGTCGTTACCCCGGCTTTTAATAATATCCTGAACAGCATGTTTTTTCGCGGATGGTTCTTTTGAATCAATTATCAATAAAGCCTTACTCATATTACCATGACGATTAAATATAGGTATGTGGGAGAGTAAAAACCAATCCGAGATTTCGTCGAAAGTAATTTCTTTTACTGTGCGGAGTTCAATTCCAGATTCATCTGCAAATTGTTTTACTCCATTTGCAAAGCCGGTTGTTGATACAGCAGTTACCTTATTAAATCCAAAACGATTACGTCGACCAACAAGTTGTTCAATCCATGAGCCAGGAGCGGGACCATCAGATGGTCTATCTCTACACTCTATTAACCATTTAATGTCTGTTGAGCCAAGTCTTCCCTCAATTTCAATATCGAATTCTGCAATCTGAACTCCTTCTTTAAATATCCTTTCGTTCGACTTTACTTGGAAATTATTTGGCAAAAGTAGTTTTTCAATTTGCTTTACTATCTGTTCTAATTGTTTACCCGTTTTTGTCATGTTTAATTTGCGCTTAATGCCTAACGACTCGGCGGTGACAGGAGCGCCAGCCGTATTGGCGCGTCCGAGTCCAACAGCCTTGTTAGCAGGCGTTTTGATGTGCTATAAATGGGGGCAGGTCTTTAATCTTGAATCTTGTGCCAAGATTGTGTGTATAATAAATCTTATACCAAACAAATGCCTGTCCGCAATCCACAACATACTTCAAACAGTTACACATGCCCATGAATAAATTCAATCATGTCTTTAATCATACTCCTTACAAAAAAGGCTATGCTTACGTGGGCACATGGATACCATTTTATTTTCGGTCTTCCCAGCGCCTCCCATAATTCAGTCGTGTACCTGACCGGCATGACCTCGTCATAAAGACCGTTTATCATCAAGATATTCCTTGTCTTATTGTGCCTGGCAATAACCACAGGATCAATTATTTTATATATATGGTTCGCCTGCTCACGGGTAAACCCTGCCTTCTGAATATCGTCTTTAACGCCCTTCGTCGCTATTCCCTCCCAGATAACACTTGCATTGTTACCCCCCGCAAGAATTGAAATCCCTGCATCAAAAGGCTCGACAGCCATAGCCAGATGCGCAATCATCCCGCCAAGGCTGATGCCCGATATAATAACCTTTTCCGAATGCCCTCTTAGCCATGAAGACACCGTTCTTGCCTCGATTACAAGCTGGCGTGTGCCTTCAATCGTTCTTGGAATATCTCCTGTGATTGAGTACTCGCCGCTCCATGTGTTTTCGGGCGCCCTTTCAAAGTGGAATGGAAGCTTGAGGATAAAGCAGTTGATATTATGACGGGCAAGGTTCATGGCAATCCTTTTCTCCTTCAGCAGGTCGCTCCTCCCCCAGCCATGGAGAAGGATTACCGAAGCCCTGGCTTTTTCCCCAGCAGCTTTAAAATATAGCCCGTGAGCAACGTCGTTCTTTTTGTGTTTGGTGCTGACAGGGCTTGGGAAATGAACATTAAAGACCTCGATACCGTTAATATCATTAACCCTGTTCAATGTAAAAACAGGCATCCGATGGGGTTTTTCGTAGAACAGTTCCGGATTTTCAAGGTACTCCTTCTTTGTCAAATTGCTGAAATCATAACTATCCAGTTTCTGTGGTACGCGGATTAGCCCCTTATGAAAACAAAAATATAATCTGTCAACTGCCTGCATGAAATACTTGTTCATGATACAAATTTCTCGCTGGTAAAACGGAAGAAATCTTTCCGCAATTACTGCATCATGCAAATCCCTGCCTCAGATGAAATACAATGCTATAACTCATAGTAAACGCCAAAATAAAGTATTTGTCTCCTATTGCTACAATGTCATTCCCGCGCAAGTGGGAATCCAGAGGCCTGGATTCCTGCTTTCGCAGAGCCTGCCCCGTACTTGATACGAAATACGAAAAAATCCACTGCCGTAGGCGCCGTAATTTATTTTAGCACATAAAAACATCCACAATCAGACGCTTGATTGTGTTTTCAATCTGCCTGTGTTTATTTAATGCACTCTTTCACAACACGCCCATGAACAGGTTGAATTGGTCTTGCATCATACTTGAATAATGAAGTAAATTTGTGCAACTCTGCTTTCGATACTTCAATTGGCGTCTTTAAGATAAACCAATTCACATTTTCAGTGCAAGGTGGTATTGTAAGCGAACCGGGATAGGTATAATATGCTGTGGTGTTCTTTGGAAGGAGCTGACTTGCACATATCCTTATATCAGAGACAATATGCTCTTTACCCACTTCTTTTGGAAAGTTGCTCCACAGGGTTTTTATGAATGCATTTTCTTTACCTTCATCAATGAGTACGGCAACAATTGCTATTTGTCCATGCTCACCCTTATGTACTAAATGCGCTTCCATACCATAATGTTTTCCGTGTATTACATGTTCACTCGGTGTATGAAAGTGAAACTGTATGAGCTCGTATTTCTTGTGACCGATGGATATTGAGTTTCCCCTTTCATAGTTAACCTGAATGGTATGACCGTTATTTATGATTCTTAAAGGGGTTGGGTAGTAATGAAAGATAATATCGTCCAGTTTGGCTTTTTCAGTCACAGAAATACCGATAGGTGATTGCATATCCCCAATTTTGCAGTGCCATTTTTCGAGTATTAGCTCGTCCCAATGATCAGGACCCAGTTCACTTTCATAATCCCAATGGTCTGGGGTAAGGTGCTCACCAGCGCCAGCAAACAATGATGTTGCTGCAATAAATGGAAGGAACACAAAAGCAGATGTTAAAACAATATATTTAAAGATTTTCATTTTTACCTCCTTGATTATGGATTCGTATTGATTTAATGTTAATGAACAAATTAAATATTATTTTCGCAATTTATAGCATTTTCCAGCGCTTTCTGTCAATTGTGAAATTAGTTGCATTATAGGATATTCAGGTAAAAAACGTCACTATTTATAATATCAGTTAAATAATTCCCTTGACAGTTATTATGATTCAACATAACATAAATTTTAATATTGTATCTGTTATCTTTTATACAGATATTATGCAAACATCACAAAAATCGCCAGGTAAGGCATCTCCAACAAAAAGGCAACTCATTGTTATCTTCTTTTTAGCCACAATATTGTTTATTGGTATTATAATAAAAACAGGGATAGATTATCACTGGTGGCTGCCAGAAACAGAGATTGCAAGCGACCTTAGTCCTGAATACTTAAAAGTTAAGCTTGATATAAACAAAGCGCCGTGGTATGAATTGATGTTGTTGCCAAAGCTAGGCGAGGCAAAGGCGAAGGCTATAGTGGCATATAGAGAAGAATACGGCGGCTTTAAGACGATGGATGAGCTTTCCAATGTCAAAGGTATCGGTTCATCCATTATTGAAGCAATAAAGGATTATATAAAGATAGGGACTGGAACAGCCGATGGAAAATAAACAAAAAATACTTGAAAATCTGTGGGTACGGGTAATCATCATAGGATTTTCCATCGCTGCCTTTTTCACTTTATGTTACTTTCTGAGAGGAACGCTTATATCGTTCTTCATGGCATTTTTTATAGCATACATATTTAATCCGGTAGTTAACTTCTTCGAGAATAGACACTGTCCCTTTTCACAAAGACATATACACCGTGGTTTTGGAATTTCTTTTATTATTATTGCCGTTCTTCTTGCAACTGGTGGATTTCTAACTTACGCGATCCCAAAAACTACAGCCGGATTCCAGCAGGTTATCGGTAAAGTTAAAGAGCAGTACCCGAAGTACCAGATAATAATAGATTCATGGATTGCAAAGTACGGAAAAACAGAATTCCTCAAACCAATCAATATTTTATTAAAAGAACAAATCGAACCTATCCTGAATCGTGATAAGGAAAAACAAGGACATCCAGACACATTCCCTGAAAAATCAACTGTAACAGACAAACGGAGTAGCGAACTAGACATTCCTACCCGAAGCGCAGACAGTGAAAAAACAACTCAATTACAAAAGATAAATCTTATCGAATTACTGGGAAGATTTAAAACCTATGTTCCGCATGCAATTGGTTTTTCTATAAGCATTATCAAAAATATTTTTTACAATACCTTTGGTTTCATTGGTATTTTGGCAAACTTTATTATTTTTGGTATAGTCTCAATCTATTTATTACTAGATTTCAACATCGTTGCCCGCAAGATTAAAGACTTCTTTCCTTCACCAAACAGGGAAAACTCACTAAGAATTCTATCCAAAGTAAATGATAACCTGCGATATTTTCTCAGGGGGCAGCTTATTATCTGCCTTATACTTTCCTTTATTTACAGTATTGGGTTAATAATCTCAGACATTCCCTTATCATTTCTCATAGGTTTTATAGCTGGATTCGGAAATCTTATCCCTTACGTTGGCACAGGAACTGGAATTTTACTTGCCTCCACCCTTGCGCTGTTACAATACCACGATATCAAACATATCATTTATATCTGCATAACTTTTGGCATTGGACAAATACTCGAAGGTTTATTGATAACTCCCAAAATTATGGGAAAGGGGCTGGGACTGAGCCCTGTAATGGTAATTCTTTCCATCCTGATTTGCAGTCAGCTTCTCGGGTTTTTGGGGTTACTGTTAGCCGTACCAATTGCCTCCACGGTAAAAGTCCTTATAGATGAATTACTTCTCAGATATAAATCCTCGCAGTACTATAAAGGCTGAGATCGTATGTCAATCTTCAAATTAATCTCATCCTTTAAACCACAGGGCGATCAGCCGCGTGCAATACAACAATTAGTTGATGATTATAGGAACAACATAAATTACCAGACTTTACTGGGTGTTACAGGTTCCGGCAAGACGTTTACGATGGCAAACGTCATTGAAGCGCTGGGAAAAGCAACCCTTGTTATGACCCACAACAAGACCCTTGCCGCACAGCTCTACAGTGAATTCAAGAGTTTTTTCCCTGAAAATGCCGTCGGATATTTTATAAGCTATTACGACTACTATCAGCCTGAGGCATACATCCCGCAACGAGATATCTATATCGAAAAAGAGGCTACAATTAATCAGGAAATTGACCGCCTGCGTCTTGCGGCAACCAGCAATCTTATGTCACGAAAAGATGTTATAATTGTTGCCAGTGTTTCATGTATTTATGGGCTGGGTTCACCGGAAGAATATATGGAAATGTACGTACATATTCGCAAAGGCGATGTTATAGCACGCAACAAACTCCTCCGAAAACTTGTAAGCATTCAATATGAACGTAGCGATATAAATTTTGTCCGCGGTACACTACGAGCACGCGGAGACGTGATAGAAGTATTTCCAGCCTACGAAGAGTTTGCATATCGCATAGAATTGTTTGGAGATGAAGTTGAAAAAATTTCCATAATCAAACCCACGACGGGTAATTCCATGCAGGAAGTAAATGAGGTATCAATTTTCCCCGCCAAACACTTTGTCATGCCCGAAGGGAAAATTGAAGGTGTGGTTAAATCTATTGAATATGAATTAAATGATAGGCTTAAAGAATTAAGGTCAAAAAATAAATTCCTGGAAGCCCAACGACTAGAGGCACGGACACGCTATGATATGGAGATGCTGCTTGAAATTGGTTATTGTCATGGTATTGAAAACTATTCAAGGCATCTGAGCGGCCGTGCGCCCGGAGAACCGCCGTACACCCTTTTTGACTATTTTCCAAAGGATATTTTTCTCATTGTTGATGAATCCCACGTTTCAATTCCACAGATTGCCGGCATGTACAATGGAGACCGTGCGCGTAAAGAGACTCTGGTCGAATATGGTTTTCGTTTACCGTCGGCACTCGATAATCGCCCATTAAGGTTCGACGAATGGGAATCTCGTATTAATCAAATACTTTTCGTTTCTGCCACGCCGGGCCCTTATGAATTGAGAAAATGCAATGGTATGATAGTTGAGCAAATCATACGTCCAACAGGCCTTGTTGACCCAATTATACACGTTAGACCAGCCAAAACACAGGTAGAAGACTTGCTGAAACAAATCAAGAAACGTGTACAGAAAGAAGAACGCGTGCTTGTAACCACACTAACCAAAAAACTTTCAGAAGACCTGAGTGAATACGTCAAAGAAGAAGGGTTAAAATGCATGTACCTCCATTCTGAAATAAATGCTATTGAAAGGGTAACTATTCTAAGAGACCTGAGAATGGGAAAGTTTGATGTCCTTGTCGGCGTTAATCTCCTCAGGGAAGGACTGGATTTACCAGAGGTATCGCTGGTAGCCATTCTGGACGCAGATAAGGAAGGATTTTTGCGCTCTGAAACCTCGTTAATACAAACTATAGGAAGGACAGCCAGAAACGTAAATGCCGAGGTTGTTTTGTATGCAGACAAAATTACGAATTCAATGAAAAGGGCAATTGACGAAACAAATCGCCGCAGAGAAATTCAAATAGAATATAATAAGAAACACAATATTACACCAACCACCATACGCAAAGAAATCAAGAAAGGTATCGAAGATGAGGTCTCTTCACATAGAATCGTTTATGAAACTGTCGCCGAAAGCGAAGAGGAATATATTACTCAGGAATACGTAAACGAATTGGAAGAAGAAATGCTAAAAGCCGCGGAGGCATTGGAGTTTGAACGGGCAGCAGAATTAAGGGATAAAATACAACTTATACAAGCAAAATATGGTGTAAACAAAAACAATTTATCCCGCAGTAATATTGCGGTAAAGAACAAAGTTAAGACAAAGAATAGGAAATAAACCATATGCGAAATTATGTTTCCAGATATTTAATTTCTTTATCTATTTACAATTCCCTGTATAATATTCCGCACAAAATCAAGAACTATTATATTGCACGATAACTATTGAAAGGAAGCTCAAATGTATATTGAAGTAATGTCTTTATGTGACGCCGCAACCGAAGCCCAGGGCAAGCTAAATATACTTGGCACATTCGACACTATCTTCTCCCAGAAATTACCCGCAGTGTGTTCCCACTGCGCAGTGGCGCTGAGAGTAAGATTCAGCCGCATAGAAAAAGGGGAGCATAAAATAAAACTCAATCTGGTGGACGAAGACGGTAAGCCGATTCTGCCAAGTCTTGAAACTTCACCAAAGGTTGACTTCCCTGCTGATTTTGATTCAGGCGTAATGAACCTTGTCCTTCAAATCCAGGGATTGAAACTGGAGAAATTCGGAAGATACTCACTCGACCTTGCCATTGACGGGAGGCAGGAGGCGTCGCTCCCGCTCTATTTAAGACAATCTCAGACATAATAAAATAGCAGACGACTAAATAATACACTCTTAAAGTTATTGTCGGACAGCGTCCACTGCATATTAAATTTGAAAAATTCCTTTTGGTCTTTGGAATTCTCCTACGCAAACACCTTCCAGATAAATACGATAATCATCGCCAAACCCACGACGAATTTTAATATCGAACCACCGAGAAAGCCTACAAAATTACCCAAACCAGATTTTAAAGCCCCCTTGTAACCCTTACCACCAATAAATTCAAAGACAATAGTACCAATAACAGGTCCGAGTATCAAACCAATAGGACCTCCTGTATAAAATCCAACGCCTGTACCAACAACTGAACCAATAATTCCCCACTTCGTAGCGCCAAACTTTTTTGCGCCATATACATTGCCAATATTTTCAAGCACAATTGAAAAGATTGTAAGTAATGCAAATATCAACAATACAACCCATGTAATCTTCTCAAAATGAGTAAATATGGCATAGATAAAAGAACCAAGCCAGATAAGTGGAATGCTTGGTATTATAGGAACTATTATCCCTGCCATCCCTGCCGTCATGATAATGATTGATATTGCAAATAAAATAATCTCCCAGATTCCCATGTTTTGTTTACCTATAAATTCTAAGTATTAAATTATAAAATGAAATTTTTAAAGCTTTCTTATCTGTTTTAGTCTTTTGTATTTTAGTTTGATTTGTTAGAATAATCAAGGTGTTTCAGGTATTTCTATTTCTTACGTGTTTTTATGTATTGCGATGCTTTCTTATTCAGTGTACGACGTAGGCACGACACAAATAGGAGGGGGGAGGGGAATTTTCCAGACCCCATCATGCTATATATTAGACTCATTTTTGGACGCAACATGTTTTTTGGAAATTGACCTTTCACATACCTCGATAAGCTCAGTACGGATTTTAGGGAAATGTTTTATTTCTGAAAAAACTACCCATTAAAACAGCGTTTTAAGCGTCTGGAAGCGACTCTGAATGTGCCGAAAGGGTTTGGGTCGTTTGAAGCTTGTCCGAGTGTTGAAAACACGTGTTTAGCTAGGGTTTTAAGGGATTATTTTTGTTTTTAAAGGGTACTTTGGGGATAAGCTAAGAGAGTTGTTTTTGATTAAGTTGACTTGACAAACAGATTATAGTTGATAGTATATACTAAGTATATACACGTTATCCTGAATTATGGACATACTATCTAATCTTAATGGCTTTGACTGGGATGAGGGTAATATTATCAAGAATTGGGAAAAGCATGGTGTTGCTCATGTTGAGTGTGAGGAAGTATTCTTTAATGAGCCTTTGGTTGTAAAGAAAGATGATCCCCATTCTAAAACTGAGACACGTTATTATGTGCTTGGCAGGACAAACAGTAATAGATTGTTATTTCTGGTGTTTGCTATAAGGGGTAATAGGATAAGGGTTATATCTGCAAGGGATATGAATATGAAGGAGAGGGAAATATATGAGCAAGTTGAAAGAGATACCGAGATTCAAGACAGAGGATGAGGAAAGGGAATTCTGGTCAAGACATGATTCTGCTGAATACGTGGATTATACAAGGGGGAAAAGGGTGTTATTATCAAACTTGAAACCGTCCACGAAAACAATATCAATTCGATTGTCAGAACCGCTTCTTGAGAGGCTGAAGGCATTGGCTAACAAAAAAGACGTTCCTTACCAATCTCTTATAAAGATGTTTCTGTCTGAGAGGGTAGAAAAGGAACTGGTGCATAAAGAATAATGGTTAATTAAAATAACCTGTATTGAGTGTACCGAAATAACCTGTAATGGTCGTGTCATTATGGAGATTGATATTATGGGTGCAGATATGCACTCATACATAAAGGCTGGCTATGGAAGACATGACCTTCTGTAGTTAGCCTTTTTTGCTTTTAGGAGCGTTAATTGATGACTACAAAGAAAGTAGACTACAATGGGAATGAAGAAAATGAGAATTAAATTAAGCGGGTGGCAAAGGATTGGGATTGTTTTGAACGCAATATATTTGATAATAATAATTTTTATTGCATGGAACAATTGGCCTATGCCTCTGCCAAACCTAAAATTAGTAACAGACCCCAACCTTATCAAGCAACTTGATAGAACAGAACCAATAGACCTATTGCAAGGACAAGGACCGACAAAGGGGGATATTTTCGATCAAATAGCAGAGAAACCCCTGCCTAATCCTAACGATATAATAGTATTGCCAAACCAAGGGCAACCAAGAGATTTGTTTTTAGAGGCAAACCTGCAGTATAAAAAAGCATTGAGAATAGAACGCTTAAAAATTATTGGCGTTGCTTTTATGGCATGGATAATACCATCGGCAAGTGTGTATTTATTGGGCTTCTCTATAAGCAAATCAAAAAAGTTTTTTAAAAACATAAGAGTGGGGATTATTCTTATCTTTGTGGGGATATTCATTCCAACATTTTTTTATCCATTTTTAAAACCTATACCTATAAATGAGTTAGGTAAGCGAGAGTATATAAAAAGAGAAATGCAAGGTAAAGAAATACATTATAAATTAAATGAGCTAGAAGTGGTGCTTATAGGAGCAAGATATTATAGCCCACGATTTGCAATTCCTTATAAATATTTTGTTGCTAGTGGAATAGTTTTAGTTTTTATAGGAACTGGAATTTGTGTGCTTAACAAAGATAAAAAAACAACTACAACACAAAAGGATAATAGTATAGTAACCTGAAATAATAGCAATTAAAGAATGGATTATTTTCCGAAAAGCTGTGACCTTCTGCAAGCAGCCTTTTTTGTTTTCGAGAATTATTAAAGATAATCTAAGCGCACGCTTAATCTGGTTAAAAGCGAAGTTAATAGTCTGGTGTCACAAAATGTGATACCATAAAAATGATATTGAATTAAATAAAAAACGGTGATAATATATGTAAAGTAGTTTTACAGTTTTACAAGTGATAATTTATCAGATAAAAATAAAAGGACTGAAAATATGAAGACAGCAACAATATCTTATAAAGGACAGGTTGCCATACCAAAAGAGATAAGAGAGGCTTTACATATCAAGGCTGGGGATCAGGTGACATTTAAGCTAGACAAAGGAAAGATTGTATTAGAACCGACGTTGAGTGTCCCACGTTCACAAGCGTGGTTCTGGACTCCAGAGGTGCAGGAGAAGCTAAAAAAAGCTGATAAGAATTTCAAGTCGGATAATTTTAAGACTTATGAGATAGACAGGTTTGTTAAGGAACTAAAGGATTGAGCAAGTATCTTATTGCAATAGAACCTGAATTTTTCCCACAGTATGACAGCCTGCCTAAAGAGATAAAGAAGAAGTTTAAGAAGCAATTAACCTATCTAAAAGACAATCCAAAGCACAATTCATTACAGACACATAAACTTGAAGGGACGGACTTTTGGGAGTTTTATGTTGATAAGGGCTACCGGTGCGTCTTTAAACAAGAGGGTAACGTTTTCAAGCTTTATTTTGTCGGTACACATAAATTGATTGATAGATTTTAATTAAGGGATAGGAAAGCGCATCCGAAAAGACGACTCCAACGTCCTGCCCTTAATTCTTACTCTTGGAGAGTCATTTATTGGAGAGATGACAAATTGACACAAAAAAGTAATAAGACAGTCATTCCAGAAGCATTTCAATTCCTGCTGGAATTTACAAACCTATCTTTTGAACAAGGCATAGCAAGCGTATTCAGACCAAAGAAAGAACTCAAACGAACCCCTACAGTACCGCCAGCAAAGCCAAAGCCATTGACTAGAGAGACAATTGCAGTAGCGAAGGAATTTTGCAAGCAAGAAAGTATTGTTGATAGTGATAAGTTTATCAAAGGATTAAAAAAGAATAGATACACTACAACATATAGGGCGGGTAGGGAGTATTCCTGGAGTCTTAAAAAGGGAGATTTTGAATTTGATGGTGCAAGCAAGTGTTATCCTTCAGATGATGAATTAAAGGCATTCTTTAAAAGCAAGGGTATTGTTCGGACTGCAACAAGAGGGGAATACTTGGGGGTGCAGGAGAGGTGTTGTTATATACTGAATGCACAGGTAAATCTGAATAATGGCGTTAAAGATGAGTATGACACAAGTGATATATGGAGTGTTATGGAAGAATACAGAAAATTTTTGCCAGAAGATTTAAGAAGATGGTATCTGTTTAATTACCGAAGTGAAGAGGAACTCGATTGCGTATTGCGTAATGTAAGTAAATACATAGATGACGGAACAATTCCATTACGAATTTATGCAGAACTGTTAAATTTCATCAATTCAAATGATGCAAAACTTTTGAGACAGTGTTCGTTGTGTGGGAGGTTCTTTATTAAAAAAAGTAAAAAGCGAAATTTGTTTTGTAATGAGAAATGCAAAATAGTATTTCACCAGCCGTCCAGACAGGACGGGAATGAGGCTGTTAGAAAAATAAAGCAATCTATTAAGGAATTTCAACAAAAAGAAGACTATCAAAACATGGTTAAATGGTTAAAAAGCGAGGGAGAGACGCAAGCCAGGGCAGAAGCAGAAGCGCATAAATGGATAATCGAAGACAAAAAAAGTCTTAAAGAATACAAAAGAACTAAAGGGCGTATGTATGGGATTTTGTAAATATTCCAGTATTTATAAGGCTTTCAAGGTGGCATCTAGGTAATATCCGAAAAGCAAATAAAGATATTTCCTAGATGCTATTTTAATTAATCAGAGATGTATTTATTATAGGTCACAATTATGGGTGAGTGTTTGTCCATGATTTGTGACCTTTTTTATTTATGGAGAAAAAATGGATGGCTATAGACACTTGAATGTTTTAGTAAGTGGCAAAACTTATGATGCGCTGAGAGAGGCTGGTTATAAATCTCATAAACCTGTCAGCGAATTGGTGCGAACAGGTATTCAGCTTGTCCTTAAAAATCAGCTTAAAAATCAGTCATGCAAGGGTGAGGGCAAAAGCAATGAAAATTAAAGTTTTATGCCTTCCAAGAACAATAAAAAAATATTTACGGGATTATAGAAACAAAATTGTTGTTTTGCCTTTCAGCAAAGAAAGGTCGAATTTGGTTGATTGCATTACCTTTATTTTGGAATCGAAGCCATGAATAAAGAACAAATCATGTTTAGGCTTAACAAAGAAGACTTTTACAAAAACCTTGTACCTTCTTTAAAGGTCAACGGAAAGCCAGAAGCATTGGGGCTTTGTCCCTTCCATGACGACCACAATCCAAGCCTATCCGTGAACCTCGAAACAGGCTTATTCAGGTGTTTTTCATGTGGTGCGAAGGGGGATATATTCAATTTCTATATGCGATATAAAGACACAGGCTTTTCGACAGCTTTACAGGAAATAGGGAAAATGGCTGGGGTTGTCGAGCCGGATACAAAGCCCAAGGTTGTGGCTACCTTTAAATACACAGACGAAGCGGGGAATTTGCTTTACATCAAGGAAAGGTTGGAGCCGGGACGTAATGGACGGTTAAAGGAATTTGTTTTCAAGCAAATGGAGAGTAACAGGTGGGTGTTAGGGCGTGGGTGCGATCCTGTCCTTTATAACTTACCAGAGCTTATCAAGTCTAAATACGCTTTCGTTGTGGAAGGCGAAGGTAAAGCAGATTTATTGAACAAGTGGGGTTTTGTGGCTACATGCCTTGATAATGGGGCTAATTCACCTATAAAAGACGAATACATTCAAATTCTTGGAAGCATGGAAAAAGTGGTTATCCTTCAAGACAATGACATACCGGGCAAGAATTACGCTTATAAGATTGCTAATTTACTTCATGGCAAGGTTAAAGAATTAAAAGTTGTCGAACTTCCTGGACTCAAAGAAGCTGGGGATGTAATTGACTGGGTGAAAGCGGGTAATGATAAATCCAAACTGATTGAACTGGTTAAAAATACTCCTATATGGACACCTGCAGAATGTGACAAACACCGTTCAACAATGATGTTGACACGCCTGGACAGCCTTTTTCAAGAACCAGAAGAAAAGACAGCGTGGCTGGTTGATGGGTTACTACCTTCTGGTGGCTTTTCTGTAATGGTGGCAAAACCAAAAGTAGGAAAATCCACAAATGCCAGAACTCTGGCTTTGCATATTGCAAACGGTAAATCATTTCTTGGCAGGGCGGTTGTAACGGGCGCAGTAATATATTTAGCATTGGAAGATAAAAGAGCAGAAATAAAAAGACATTTTAAGGATATGGGAGCAGCAGGAAATGAGGCGGTTTTTATTTATACTGGTGGAACTCCAGTTGATGCAATTAAGCAGATTAGAGAAGCTGTGGAACTTTTAAAGCCTGCCCTTGTCATCATTGAGCCATTATTCCGTTTGGCTAAAGTCAGAGATGGGAATGATTATGTTCAAGTCACAAATGCGTTAGACCCTTTATTGCGTATAGCCAGGGAATTAAAAACCCATGTGCTATGTATTCACCATTCATCCAAAGGGCATCGTGACGGTGGCGATTCTGTGTTAGGCAGCCAGGCAATCTTTGGAAGCGTAGATACTCTTTTGATTATGAAACGCCATGAGAGTTACAGAACAATTCAAACCATTCAACGGTACGGGGAGGACATGGAAGAAACCATACTGAATTATGATAAGAATACTAGAACTGTAACGATTGGTAATACCAGAGAAGTTGAAAACCTAGCCAGGGTTAGACAAGATATTTTGACTTTCCTGGGGTCGCAAAACGAACCCGCTACCGAACCGCTAATTGTAAAAGAGACAGAAGGTAACACCGCATTAAAACGGAAAGCAATAAGAGAATTGGTATCATCGGGAGAGGTGAAAAGGGACGGAAAAGGGGGGCGGGGAGACCCGTTTAGATATTCTCGTATTCTCGTACCAGACATATATGTAAAACAAGAATACGAGAATCCAAAACAGACTGAAAACCCGCACGGTTGTGAGCCGTATTCTCGTACCGAAGATTTTGACAATTTTTCAAAAGATGGAAAGTTGCCGGTATGAGAATCTTTGCAAAAAAACAGGGGAAAAAATGAACAAAAAAAATTGGTTTTAGACGTACCTTTTGAGGTCGAAAGCATAGAGGTTGAAGCATGACATTACGATATGAGGTAATTGAAAGTTTTTCTGTCAAAACTCCAGAGGGAACGAAAGAGCTAGAAAAGGGACAAATTATAAAACTATCCGAACAATCAGCAGGGCAATTAATAAAAGCAGGGAAAATAAAAACTTTGCCATACCTGGACAATGGCATTCTTAGAATACCTTTTGATTCACCACAAAAATTTCACTGGTGGGGTCGTGGTCGAGATATCAGCGACACATTGCGGGAGCTTGGGGCTTCCGATGAAATTATGAGAAAATACAAATCACCATATAGCGATAATTAACATTTTATTGCAGGAGTTAAAAAGAATGGATGAAAAAGTTTTGAAATTCAATGAAAGTGTCGGGCTTTTAACACCAAAGCAAGCGGCGGAATATTTACAAGTGAAACTGAGTACAATTTATAATTGGAGCGCAAGGCGGATACTGCCAATTTGTAAGTGTGGTCGTCTTAACAGGTATAGAAAAAGTGATTTGGATAATTTTATCAATAAGAATATGACTGAGGTACAAAGACCGTGAATATAACTCCGTCAAAGGCTATCAAACTGGAATGCAAGTGGTGCATGGGGAGCGTTAGAAGTTTTAAATGTGATAGTCAGATTTGCAAATTGAATAACAAGTCTTTAACACCATTGAAGCGTATAAAACTACACTGTCTTGATTGTGTCGAAACAAGACAAGAAATTAAAGATTGCACAGGGAGATTACTCTTAGAGGATAGGCTTTGCTATTTGCATCCATACCGATTTGGACATAATCCAAAAAGAAAAGGTATCGGGAATCGTTTAGGCAATCCTAAATTTTTACAAAAAACACGAACTCACGATATGGTTTTCGCGTCTGGAAATTGACTTGAGCATATTGAAAGAGGTTTTATATATAGAGGGTAAATAATGCTATTGAAAAGCGGTATTAATAGGGTAGGTGGGAAAGCCTATTTGTCTCAATGGCTTTGCAGTTTTCTTCCAGAGCATACTCTTTATTGTGAACCGTTTGCGGGCGGTGCAAAGCTATTCTTTTCAAAAGAACCTTCACAGGTTGAAATTTTAAATGATATAGATAATAATTTGGTCAATCTTTATAAAGTAATCCAAAATAATCAAAAGAGAGAAGAATTAATCGAAACACTTAATGAGATACCATATAGCAGGAGTGTTTTTAACCATTTCAGGAAGTCGGAACCACAGGATGAGATTGAGAAAGCCGTTAGGTATTTCTATTTGTCTAAGGCTTCTTTTGCCGGTGATGTTAGTTATGGCGGTTTTGGGACTCCCTCGCGGTCAACGACACGGAATCCATCAATGACTTATCAAAACAGTATTAATGCCCTAGAGCATATCGCAAAAAGGCTAAAAGTGGTGACTATTGAATGCCTTGATTTTAGGGACTGCATTTCAAAATATGATTCGGATTCTAGTTTGTTCTTTGTTGATGCGCCATACCTTTATTGTCGGTCTAAGCGTTATTATGGTCAACGCTTTACTTATGAAGACCATTTAGAACTTTCTAATATGCTTCATTCAGCTAAGGCGAAAGTAATGTTTTGTCATTATGAAAATCCTGAAATAAACAAGTTGTATGGTGACTGGAATAAATACACTTATCGGAGCTTTAAGGGTAGTCATAAATCAACAGGTGAATCGAAGCCTAAAACTCAAGAATGCTTATTCGTGAATTTTTTACCTGTTAAAACACAGGGGTTGTTCAATGGGGCTGTTTAGTATGCTTCTGGCTGTGATAAGGCCATAAAGTAAGGGTTTTAAAAAGATGTAACAAAATGAAGCAAAAATATTCAATAATGCGCTTAAAACATGCAAAAACACATGAAATTTGAGGAAAAAGATTAACATGAAAACTAAACATAAGATTAACGGAAACTGTAAGAATCGCAAGAAAGGCATTAATTTAAAAAAAATTTGGTATTATCGTCAGCTTGGCTTGTCTTACGCTGAAATTGGGGGAGTATGCAATTGCAGTAAGCAGTCAGCTTGGACGAGACTAAAGAAATTTCAGAGAAATAAGATTTTATATGACGAACTTAGTCAGAAATGGATGAGGGAAATCCTTGAAAAATCATCATCTACCCGCCGGTTGCCTTAAACCTTATGGAAATTTCTAAAGAAAAAAAGAAATGATAAAAACAAATAAAAATACACTTGCAATAATCGGAATCGTACGGTAATAGTACGTAGAATAAGGCATTGGACGGAATGCAAACAAAACATGCCTGTTTATTCAGGCAAATAAGAGGCAGTGGCTAGGTGTGCCGTCCTACACTTGGTTAACTGCCTTTTTTATTGGAAGGACGGTGTTATATATGGCGGTGCGATTTAGGAAATATTTCCCGCAATGTAGAGGCAAAAGAACCAAAGGGGATAGATACGACAGGGTAATTGTAAAAGGTGTTGAATGCGAAGGCAAGCGGAGTAAACACTGTCCCCAGGGCTTACCTATGCCTTGCGGGGTGTGGGCAATAGATTTCAGGCATCCAGACGGTCGGTGGGTTTCAAAGGTATATCCAGAAATCAGGAATAGGACGGAAGCGGAGCATTTCCTATCAATCATCAAAACGGATATACTCAGGAACAAGTTTAATCTGCCTGGTGAAGGAGCGATTCCTACATTAAAGGAGTATTCAAGGCGTTACCTGGAATTACACAGGGGAGCGAAAGAGAACACATTGGCGATGAAACAGAGGGGTATAAATGCGTTAATAGCTGTTTTAGGTGATCGCTCATTGAATAAGATAACACCATTTATCATTGAAAAGTACAGGATTGAACGTAAAGAGAAAGATAGTGTCCAGGATAGCAGCATCAATATTGATATTTCTATCCTGTCACACATTTACAACGTTGCCATTAAGGCGGGTATTATTGAAAAAAATCCATGTAAAGACGTTAAGCCATTTAAAATAACACAGACCAGAGACCGGGTATTATCTCAGCCAGAAATCGCTTTGTTGCTTGGTAAACTGAATGGGAAAGACCGTCTTATGGTATTGGTGGGACTCTTTACAGGGTTACGTTTAGGCGGGGTTTTAGGCTTATCGTGGTATGATATAGACTTCACCAAAAAGATAATATCATCCAGCCATAAGACAGGCAAGCTGGTATCTATACCGGTATCAGACTATTTGTCTAAGGAACTGCTAAAGTGGAAAGAAAATAATTCAGGTGACATGGTATTTGAGACCAGAAAAATAACAAATACCGTCGTTGTGTATTATAGTGAACATTTCAGCAAGCTGTTTAAGGACTTAGGCATTCACAATTTCACCTTTCATAATCTGAGACATACATTTGCTAGTTTGCTTCAAGGTGAACTTAATGTCGGTGCCGTAGTGGTGCAGGGCATGACTGGACATTCAAGCTTGAGCATGTTGCAGAAATATTCACATACAGGACTGGATAACAAACAGAAAGCCATAAAGTCATTAACAGAGTATGTCCTGAGTAAGAGACCTGAGACCACTTTAGCCATAGCACAATAAAAAAGGTACGACTGTGGTACGACTTGGATATATGATACTAAACTATAAAGTCCGTGAATTATCAGTATTTACAAGGCTTTCAGGCTGTCTTGGGTGTTCACGGCTAAATTATAAAATGAAGTTTTTGTAAATTTATGTTATCTTAATATTTAACATCTTATTTCCAACATAATCAAAACATACAATTTAAAGGTTAAAAGAATATGATATGGCATATATTAGGAACGCTTGCTGCAATTTGTACTACTGTGGGATTTATACCACAGATTATTCGGGGTATAAAAACAAAAAGATTAAATGATGTCTCGCCAATAATGTTATCCCTTTATGTGGTTGGAGGCAGTTTATGGCTGGCTTATGGGATTCATTTGAAGAATTCAATTATTGCACTTGCAAATGGGTTTACTTTGTCATTCGTAGTTACAATTTTTTTATTACGGATTATATATAATAAAAGAGTATCAAAACATGAAACCAGCATGGATTAGTATCTGCTGGGAATTTATAAGAATTTTTGCGCGCTGCTTTCCTTAATTGTTGAATTTCAAACGACTTGATTATTATTCCTGAGGGTAAACAATGTAATTTCAGGCCGCGCAAAGAATCTTACAGGAAAAATAGACGTTCCAAGCCCCTTATTTACATACATGGTTGTCTTCCCTTCATGGAACAACCCAGATACATAGCGATTACCAAATTTAGAATATATAAAAGGTGGACCATAAAAAGGTAGGTTTATCTGCCCACCGTGGGTGTGACCTGCCATTACAAAATCAACGTTTGTATTCCTGATCTTTTCAATAGCATCGGGGTTATGACATAACAAAATTTTTGGTTTGTCGTCCGTATCTTTTAGTGTTTTGTCCAGATCAAAATTTCCAACCCATAAATCATCCACGCCTGCAATAAAAACATATTCATTCTTTTTATAAACAGGAACACTTTTATTAACCAACACATTAATACCATTCATAGTCAACGCATCAAAAGTAGAGGATTTATCATCGTGATTTCCAAGAACAGCAAAAACCCCTTCTTTTGCCCGTAATTCAGATAATTCTACTGCAACAGAGGATAAATATTTTTGCGAACTATAAACAAAATCTCCTGTCAACGCAATAATATCAGGGAATAATTTATTAACATAACGAACGCACTTCCTAACAAATTCCCTTGGAATGTAATTTGAATGATGTATGTCTGAGAGTTGTGCGATGGTCAAGCCTTCAAACCGCTCAGGTAGTCCATTAATTTCTATGCTGACATTTTTTACCTCGATCCAGCGAGGCTCCAATATATAACTATAACTTCCTATAGACAGTGCGCCAAGTACGTATCCACAAGCGCCATGTATAAACACACGTCTTGAAATCATTTTTTTACTACCCTTAAAACTTTATTATATAACCACAAATAAAAATATTACCTTTTGAGACTGCACGGTGATACACAATCACTGCATACACCTTCTTCCCATTCTTCTTTAACAAAATCCATCCAATTATCGGGCGTATTACGACATGATGAACATATTCCTATATCACAAAGCCCTTCATTTTTATTGGCTGAATCCTTTATTGCATCACCACAACACGCACACTGCCACGTAATAAGGTCACTGCTAATATGTCCGCCGACATCGCACATTTAAAACTCCTTTATCCTTTAATATGATAATTCAGTATTTATACCTGAAATTCTACTTTAGAATATAACTATTGGTTTTTTTTATTCTCATTAACGAAATATTGTAACACATCTGTCTCGGTAATCAAGCCTACCAATTTGTTTTTATCCTTTACAACCGGAAGACACCCTACCTTCTTATCTATCATAATCTGGGCGGCATCCTCAACTGTCGCATCAGGCGAAATAGTTGTTACATTCTTTGTCATCACCTCAGAAACCTGGATAGAATCAAGGAATTCTTTGTTTTCCTTCCAGTTAGTAAGCATAGAAGTTAACGATGCTTTATACAAGTCTCTCTGTGTTAAAATACCAACGAGACAATCTCCCCTTAAGACAGGTAAATGCCTTATTCTGCCGAGGTACATAATATCCTCAGCAAACCCAAGCTTTGAATCAGCCTTTAATGTTACAAGCTGCGTCTTCATTACATCTTTTACCAGCATCTTTTTCCTCCATTTCTACGGCACTTTTAAGCTTCGTCTCCCAGTCCTTTCCATAATGATTTTGAAGGTTCTTCTGTATCTTTTCTTCCCACCTTTCGTATGCCTGTCGTATTGAAACAATGGGCTGATGTTTCTCAGACGTATATAAAACCTTTTGCGCCTGTTTATTGATTGGAATAAGTATATAATCCTTTTCAGTATTCCCAACAGAGACCGTTGCTATATAAACACCATTCGCTTTTAATAAAAGTTCCCTTCCAGCGCTTGCATCTAGATTAACAAATATGTTACTCAAGATATCAATATTATCCTGAATTGCATAGTAGGCTTGCCACTCTCTCTTATATACAAGTTTCTTATAAGTACTGGGCGCAGTATACTCATTAAAAATACACGGACCACTAATTTTTTTGTATAAAGATTCTCCTGCCCTGTCAGGATAATCAGCACACTGCTTAGGACGACTTCCATAAACGCAACAACGCAAATCCATCTTTAAATCTGAATCTGTACCGTTTTTATAAATCAAAAAGTCTAGAAACTTGCATGAATCGTATAATTCGTTTTTGTAGCCCTCGCTCATAATCAACATTTTTATACATGACGCACCAGTTCCGCTCTTCCAAAACGCTTTAAAGAAACCAATATGGGCATTGTCAGGCGGAATAACGCATGTAAAACAACACATCCCGTCTGAACATTCATTCTCAGCAAGATTTATACTACACTGATTCTCTTTTGATACACAATTGCTATTCATAATAAAACCTAAACCATTATTCGAGTTACCTTTTCATCAATTAATTTGCTAACGACTTTAAATTCCTCGCTTGTTTCATCATAATTGGGTATTCTCTTAACAATAGCCCTTGCTTTATCCTGAAGGTCTATGGGATTAACAATTCCATTAATATTTGTTATCAAAATCCTTCCAAGTTGCTTTGAATACGCACCTACAAAGTCATAAATTCCCCCAATAATTATCAATTTGCCTTCCCGTACCCTATCACCAAAGTATTTTAGTGCCTTTTCTATTTGATAATCAACGTTTATCTGACTTAAAAAAGCAAGCTCTTTCATTTCGTTTTGGATCTTTCTCAAATCAGGTATCCCCCTTTCAATAGGAATGGCTAAGGGGAGCATTTCAGCCTTTATTTCTCGGCTGACTGATGAAAAGTCTGTCTCTATTAGTTTATCAAATGACTTCGCTAGATTAATAATCTCTTTGGATTTAGTTATACATGCATGTGTGGCAAACTTCACAGCGCCACAATCTGTATGCCCGAGCACAAGCATAACAGGGGTATTAAGCACGTAAAGCGCAAATTCTATTGACCCTCTATTAATTGCCACCTGGTTTCCGGCATTTCTTACTATAAATACTTTATTAAAAAGGTCCATCCCAAGTATATGCCCATGTACTCTTGAATCTGCACACGTAAGAAGTGTAATGTATGGACTCTGATGTGATGCATATGCTAAAAATTTTGTCTCTTCTGTGCTCTTTACAAATGCCTCATTATGAATTAACAAATGTCGGAAAATATTGCCTATTTCCATAAATAATTCTTAATAGATTTAAATTTTTATATATATTAAAGTTTTAAACACACAACCATATCCACAAATACACGAAGCCGCACATTCTTAAACAATCTGTGTACTTTAAAAACAATTAGATTTTTAAAAAGCGTGTAACTCTAATATATAATTAAACCTACTAAGACTGTTAAGTTATCTCAAAATACTTTTTATGTTCCCATTCGGTTACCTGAATTCTGTATTCATCCCACTCAGCTACTTTGGCGTGTATATATACCTGATACGTATGCGAGCCCAGTGCCTGTTCCATTAACTTGTTTTTCTTTAATTCCTCAATTGCCTCACCCAGCGAGCCGGGTAAGGTAGCAATGTTTCTGTATGCTAATTCATCCTTGTTGAACTCGTAAACATTCTCTTCAACCGGGTCTGGCGGCGTGAGCCCTCTTTTAATACCATCCAGTCCAGCCTCTAACATAACAGCTAAAGCGAGATATGGATTATTACTTGGATCAGGGCACCTCAATTCTGCCCGTGTTGCCTTCTCCCTGCCGGGCGAGTACCTTGGAATTCGTATTAAAGCAGAACGATTTTTCTGCCCCCAGCAAATATACACAGGAGCTTCATATCCTGGCACCAGTCTCTTATAAGAATTTACCGTCGGAGACAGAATTGCACTCATCGCCCTCACATGAAGAAGTTGACCGGCAATGAACTGCCTTGCTATCTTACTGAGTTTATATTCATCTTTATCATCAAAAAAGATATTCTTTCGTGTTTTTATATCAAAAAAACTCTGGTGACAGTGCATCCCGCTACCGCATATGCCAAAAATAGGTTTGGGCATAAATGTGGCATACAAATCATGATTATGAGCAATAGACTTTACCACCTGCTTGAAGGTTAATGCGTTCTCAGCCGTCTTGAGAGCCTCGGCATATCTGAAATCTATCTCATGCTGACCAGGGGCTACCTCATGATGACTCATCTCAACGTTCAGCCCCATCTTTTCAAGCGTAAAAATTATGTCCCTTCTTACATCTCCGGCAAGGTCTCTTGGGGAAAAGTCAAAATAACTTCCAACATCATGTGGCGTGGGCTCTACTTGCCCATCACTCTTTGGTTTAAATAGAAAAAATTCAAGTTCCGGTCCCACATTATATTCAAAATTCATCTCACGGGCTTTCCTAATCGCCCGTTTCAGAATATACCTTGGGTCTCCCTCAAAAGGGGAGCCATCAGGCATATAGACATCACAAAACAATCTGGCAGTCGCCTCTTCGCTCTCCCATGGGAGGAGCGCATATGTACTTGTATCTGGTTTCAGGTACATATCGCTCTCACAGATTCTAGTAAAGCCCTCTATGGAAGAGCCGTCAAACCAGATTCCCTTTTCTATTGCCTCTGGAAACCTCTCCAAAGGAATGGTAACCGCCTTGATATTACCGTTTATATCCGTAAACTGTAACTGTACAAGTTTTACGTTATCTTCTTTTGCACGATTGATAATTGCTAAATCTGAATGCTCGCCTGTCATTTAAATATCACCTTTCAAAACAAATATGATGTCCGTTGTAAAAAGTTTATGAATTTTAAACATATTAACGTAAAAAAACAAGTAATTTATGACCGATGCTAAATATGTTATTACTTGACTATATAAATATATACTGCTAAACTCAAATTCTAATTATAAAGGCATTATTTCTTCAAATCTGGCTAAAAACATTAATATAAAACTAATCTATGGCAAAAGTAGTCGCCGTCTGTATAAGCGAAAAAAAAGGCACACAAAAACACAATGTTGGTTCTTGTAAATTGATTGAACACTTCGGTTTAGAAGGCGATGCGCATGCAGGAAAATGGCACCGCCAGGTCAGCCTGCTTGCAAGAGAAAGCGCAGATATTATGCGCCAAAAGGGCGTAAATATAAAAGACGGCGATTTTGGAGAAAATATTGTAACGGAAGGCATAGAATTAAAATCACTTCCTGTTGGAACTATACTGAAAATTGGTAATAATATAATTATGAAAGTTACCCAGATAGGTAAACTTTGTCATGACCGTTGTGCAATCTATTATAAAGCCGGGGATTGCATAATGCCAAGAGAGGGTATCTTTGCAGAAATTATTAAAGGCGGCACAATTAAAACAGGAGACGAAATCACAATACTCAAAAAGGATGCAGTGGTAAAGGTATGATACAGGCGGCTATCTTAACACTCAGTGATAAGGGATCCAGGGGCGAAAGAGAAGATAAAAGCGGTGAAGTCATTCGCAATATGCTCAGGGAAATTGATGCAACCATCACGGCTTATGAAGTTATCCCTGACGAAAAAGACCTCATTATTAAAAAGCTGTTTGAATTTGCTCAAAAGGCAGAGCTTATAATCACAACTGGTGGCACTGGCGTGGGTCCAAGAGATGTCACTCCAGAGGCAACGTGGGCTGTTATTGAAAAAGAGCTGCCCGGCTTTGCAGAGGCAATGAGGATGGAAGGGCTAAAACACACACCACGGGCAATGGGCTCAAGGGCGGTTGCTGGCATTTATAAAAAGACGCTAATCATTAACCTGCCTGGCAGTCCCAAAGGTGTTGCAGAGAATTTAGCAGTTGTTTTGCATGTAATCCCGCACACCATCGGTCTTATTAAAGGTGAGGTCAGCGATTGCGCCAAGGATAGGGAAAAACATTAATAAAAACGCTATATATTTAAACTTCCAAAATATTTGTGTTGTTTCTTATCAGCTAAAAATGACTGCCGAATTATAATTTCCACTTCTCCTGTTGCCTATCATTCCTTTTTCGCATGTGAGGCGTGTGGCTGTGCAATGATTGATTGCATGAGATGTGCAGGTACAATATCATAATGTGAAAATTCCATCATAAACGACCCCTGCCCGCCCGTCATGGACTTAAGCTCCGTCTCGTAGTTTGTTACTGACGACATAGGTATAGCAGCCTTCACTATCTGTAAATCGCCTATGGTATCCATTCCCTTAATATGCCCGCGGTGGCTCGAAAGATTTCCCGTTATCTCACCCATAAATTTTGACGGAATGGTAACCTCAATAGTTACAATCGGCTCAATAAGCACAGGCCTGGCACTGTGGAATGCCTCCTGGAATGCGTGAGAAGCCGCAATCTTAAATGCCGCCTCAGAAGAATCCACATCATGATAAGAACCGTAATGTAATCGCACACGCAAATCTACGATTGGATGACCAATTAATATCCCTTTTCCCATAATCTCCCTGACTCCCTTCTCAACTGCAGGAATATACTGACGCGGAATAGTGCCGCCAACTATTTCATCTACGAATTCAAATCCAGACCCCCTTGGCAATGGTTCTATCTTGATATGCACCTCGCCATACTGACCATGACCGCCCGTTTGTTTTTTATGTTTATACTGTGACTGTGCATTTGTTGTAATGGTTTCTTTATACGGAATTTTAGGGGTATGGGTCTCCACTTCAATTCCAAAACGGCGCTTTAGCCTGTTAATCATTACCTGTAAATGCATGCCGCTCATACCAGTAACAATAAGTTCGTTTGTCAGGGAATCGTGGGTAATTTTAAATGTCCTGTCTTCTTCTGTAAGTTTATGAAGGCTTTCGCTTATCTTTTTTTCAGCCCCCTTACTCTTTGGCACCACCGCCAGCGAAGACATGGGAGTCGGGAATGTAATGTCGGGAAATTTTACCAGATGCCTGGAATCGCATATGGTATCCGAGATATGCATATCCTCAAGTTTGGAGACTGCAATAATATCGCCTGGGATTGCCTTTGAAACGGGTTTTTGTTCCTTTCCAAAAATCCTGTAAATATGCCCCACCTTATCCGTCTTCTTATTTTTTACGTTATAAAACGACAGTTCACCGTCCAGCTTCCCGGAAACAACTCTGAAATAGCTTAGCTTCCCGACAAATGGGTCAATTACGGACTTAAATACAAAAGCACTGAATGAATTCTCTTTCGCAACATCTATAGTAATTTCCTGATTTTTTTGCATATCAACAGCCACCCTCTTAATCCCTTCCAAAGGAGATGGAGTAAAATTCGATATAGTATCAAGGATATCTTCAATACCCAACAATTTCTTATAGGAACAACAAAGGATTGGAACCACATGTCCGGCCGTAACCGCCTTGACAAAACAGGACTGCAACATTGATTTATCTATCTCTTTGCCATCGAGGTATTTTTCCATCAATGCATCATCATCTGAAACAATAGCCTCAATTAGTGTGCTTCGTGTGGAATTGACGTCACCAATAACATCAGCGGGCAAAGAATTGGGGACATTGTACACGTTCACCACACCATTAAACCCATGCCCTGTTCCAATGGGCAGATTCAACGGCACACAGGAGTTACCGAAGTTGTTTTTTATGGATTCGAGTAACTCTTGGAAATCAATATTCTCGCCATCCAGTTTCGTAATAACAATTATCTTTCCGAGTCCTTTTTGAGATGCAAAGTCCCAAAACTTTCTTGTATTTACCTGAATACCATCTGTAGCAGATACGGTTATAAGAGCGGTTTCCACTACGGTGAGGGACGATATCGTATCACGGATAAAATCGGGGTATCCGGGCGTATCAATAACATTTATTTCGCGTCCTTTCCAGTTGCAATACAGAACAGAAGAATCAATTGTGTGCTTTTTCTCCTTTGCGTCAGTGTCATAATCGGCGACGGAAGTGCCGTCATCAACACTACCAAGGCGTGTCGTTGCGCCTGCCTTGAAAAGCATGGCTTCTATGAGTGAAGTCTTCCCTGAAGCACCATGTCCCAGTAGTACAGTGGTCCGAATATCTTTAGTTTCATACGGAATCATATTTTACCTCCAGCACAATTTTAAAATATTATATTTAAAACCCTGAATTCATCAGGGGTAATACAATCTGGTGGAGTTTAATTTTTTACTAACTGGTGCAATATATCAACGGCTCATTTATGCGACAAATAATCCCTTATTGTGGTAATAAACGAATTAAAGTCTTCAAGGTGTTTCTTATATATCCCGTAGGTAATCGAATCGTCTATATATTGTCATATGCATATATTAATAAATTCCTGAATCTATATAACCGCCATAAACTTACATGTATTTACAACCTTTACGGTTGCGCATTTTTGCGCAGGTGTAAAATCTGACCGTCTGTGCGTCACACACAGACAGGTGGCTACCAGAATTATGTTAACTTATCTTTGACGTTCGCTTATTACAGATTGAATTACAAAGTTGTCTTGCCTCCCGTAATTTGATATGTCCCGTATATAAAGCCGTTCCAATAATCATACCAGCGATGGATAATTTACAGAGCGATTCAACATCCTTAAGCGAAGAAATACCGCCCGATGCGATAACAGGTGTTTTAACAGCCAACAGGAGGTCCTTTAAGGCGGGAATGTTCGGACCTTGCAACATGCCGTCTTTAGAAATGTCTGTAAAGATTATAGCGCAGGGACTTATCTTTTCGATTTCTTTTGCAAAGGCAACAGACGTCAATTCGCTCAATGAAGTCCACCCCTTTACAGCGACCCTGCCATTCTTTGCATCAATTCCAATCGCTATACGACCGGGAAATTTTGCGCAGAGTTCCTCTACCCATGAAGGAGAATCAATCGCCTTAGTGCCAATTATTACACGATTAATACCAGCATCGAGTAATGTCCTAACAGACTGGGTTGTTCTTAAACCGCCGCCAAATTCGACAGGCGTCTTTACATTCTTTACAATCTGTTCAACAATGGGAAGGTTCTTTGGAGCGCCTTCAAATGCGCCATCGAGGTCAACTACATGCAGATACTCAGCCCCCTGATCCTGCCATGATTTGGCAACATCAACAGGGTCGTCAGAAAACACAGTCTCAGCGTCCTTTTGGCCCTGAGTCAATCTCACGCACTTGCCACCTTTTAAATCTATAGCGGGAATGATGAGCATACTTTGTCAACTGAACACTCATGAGTCACAAACAGCTTACGGGTTTGTTCAAAAAGTTTTTTACAATGTTATATTAGTAAGAGCGTATTGCACTACGCCCTTACTGTTGTATATCAAAAACCAATCTTATAACTTTGTAGACAACTACAACGGAAAAAAGACGTTTTGTTGTTATTCACAAATCTCCAAAATTTTTCAGTATTGCGAGGCCGTATTTCTGGCTCTTTTCAGGATGAAATTGCGATGCAAAGATATTTTTATCCCATATCATTGAGGCAAAACGTACCCCATATTCTGTTTCAGTTGCAACTACCCTGTTATCTTCCGGACGAACATAATACGAATGAACGAAATACATAAAGGCGTTGTCAGGAACATTCTTGAGGAGTGGATTATCTGGTTTTCTGAGATTAATATTGTTCCATCCCATGTGCGGAATTTTCAACTTACCATTTGTCCCATTTCCTGAAAATTTAAATCGGACTACTTCGCCGGGAATAATACCAAGACCTGTATGTTCACCATCCTCATAACTCCTGGAAAATAGTAGTTGCAATCCAAGACATATACCAAGAAATGGTTTACCAGATTTTATACAATCTACTATTGTATCTGTTAATCCTCTCTGTTTTAGACCATCCATGGCATCCTGAAATGCGCCAACGCCCGGCAGCACCAACTTATCTGCGCTTTCCAGTTCTTTATGGTTATCGGTAACCCTTGCCTTGAATCCAAACCGTTCAAAACCCTTCTCCACGCTCCGGAGGTTACCCATTCCATAATCCACAATTGCAATCATACAAAATTTATCCGCCGCCTTTTGGCACTATCACAAACTCTACACGACGGTTTTTAGCCTTACCATCTTTTGTCTTATTGCTGCCTACTGGCTGATACTGCCCGAATCCAGCAACATAAACCCTTGTTGGTGAGATACCACATTCATCCACCATATAATGAAGAACGGCCGCCGCCCTTGCGGCAGATAGTTCCCAGTTGGATTTATATTTATTTTTCTGTTTTTGAATTGGGTCATTATCAGTATGACCTTCTATCCTAACCGTTTCACCCGCAGCAGATGTTTTAAGTATTGAGGCAATCTTCTTTAGCGTTGCTTTAGATTGAGGACGCAATATCGCCTGTCCTGAATCAAACAAAATTGAGCCTGGCAACGAAACGGCAACTGCGCCATTCTTTATCCTGACCGTCGCGCCTGTGCCTTTTAATTTTCCTTCAAGTTCCCTCCTTGAATTTTCAAGGCGATTTAGTTCACTTTCATACTGGGTTGCCCTTGATTGTAAATCTACATTTTCCTGCTGCAAACCCGAGAGCTGTTCATTCAGTTGTTGATTCTCCTGTCGCAGCTTTTTAAGTTCTGCACAACCTGTGCCTGCAACCAGTATTCCCATTACACCAAGCAGGCAAATACCCCGAACCATACCATAACTTTCAAACATACGTCATTTCCTCCTTTCACAGTAAAGAGATTCTGAATTCGTTTAGAATTTATTATATCTATAAATTAGATTCTTAGTTTCACTCAGAATGACAATTATACTATGCATGTCATTCTGAGGTAGTGAGCCTTTAGCCCTGAGCAGAGGCGAAGGGGAAGCGACTGAAGAATCTCACATTGGAATTCCTTAGCATTAAATTATGAATGGAATCCCGTAAAAATAACTGTAAAGAACTGTACATACAGGTTAATTAGCCCTATAAAATAATCCTGCATAAATATGCATATCAGCGTTGCAAAAGAAAGAAAAGGGCCATAGGGAATTAATTTACTTTTTTTAAATACTAGAACTGGAATTGCCATTAATAGCCCAAAAAAAGGAGCTACAAAAAATATAGCAACTGCCAGTTTCCAACCCACAAAACCGCCTACCATACACATGAGTTTCGCATCGCCAAAACCCATGGCATCCTTCCTGAGCGCCAATTTCCCAAGTATACTGCAAATAAATATCATCCCACCGCCAACGAATACGCCAATAATAGAGGCGATTAGCGTATCTAATCGGTGTATCCCTACTAACGTAAAACTTCTTAATGTATCTTCTGCATTATGTAAACTGGGACATATCACACTTAACACAAGGGCAAGTGGGATACATACAAATGTAACCTCGTCAGGGATAACCAGCAACTTAAGGTCTATGAAGGCAGATACTATCAGCGCACAACAAAGAACAATATAGCTTAATAAAACACAGGGAGATTCGTGCCTGCAACATATAAAGACATAACATAGATGTACAAAAACATACCCTGTTAACAACTCAACGAGCAGATAGCGTATTGGGATTCTGACCTTACACCTTCGGCAGCGCCCACCCAAAAGCACGTAACTCAGTACAGGAACATTATCATACCACTTGATTTTTACATTACATTCAGGACAAAAAGAACCAGGGAATACAATGGATTTTTTTCTGGGAATCCGATAGATACAGACATTTAAAAAACTGCCTACTATCAATCCCACAATAAGAAGCACAACTAAAACGCTTAAATCTGCTACATCCAAAAAATTTCCCTGAATAATTAACCTTTTCTAGTTTGTTACCAAATAATAAATTTCAGGTCATACTATCAAAGTAAATTATCAATTGCAAGATTAATAACAGTACATTTCATTCATCGTTTAACAGGTGGGAGTAAACCACTAAAAAGAACACCTTAATCAAAATGACGATTTAAAATCTTCATTATTTACAGACGGTTTTTCATCTTTCTGTTTTTTACTTTTATTTATCTTTTCAGAATAATCCTTTGCCTTGTTTGATATATTCTCCGGAAAGACAGAAACTATCGTTCTCATACCCCTTGCAAGCTGAGTTGCAACCTTTGAGTTATTAACCGTATCACACGTTGACTTATTGCAAAACAACAATACGCCGAAGATAATTACCCCGCAAAATATAATACCCTTGAAAATACCCAATACCCCCCCGAAAAGCCTGCCGCCAATCCCCATACTCCATGCCCCAATAATTCTCTTCAGGATATCTGTAAGGATATACAGAACAACAAGCGCAACGCTAAACATAACAAAATAACCCACAAGATTGGCAGTGGAAGCGGTAAAAACACCCTTCAGTAAATTACCAAGGACGCTGTAGAAAAAATACGCTGTAAAGAAGGCAATTAACAGGGAAACAATCCTTAAAATTTGAAGCAACAATCCACTGGCAACTCCCAGGATTGACGCAAAGAATAAAACGCCAAAAATTATATAATCGATCCAGTTCATATTTTATTACCTTCCTGCATCCTTCTTATGGCCCTCTTTCGGGGTTTTTATGAAATCGTCCACAAACCCCCTGACAAGATTTTCTATATTATCTTTAGACAATTTTACAGAAATTTTTGGGTTTTTTGTAGTACCGCGAATCTCTATAGGCACCTCATTTTGCTTCAGAACCAAATCCGTGATTTTCTTAATATCTTTACCTATGCGTTCTTTATCAAATTTAATAACTGCGTCATACGATATCTTACCATCGAATTCACTCATACCAGCAGTATTGAGGCTTATCACCTGACCGCGAATATCCATTTTCGGAATAAAAATTTTCTCATCCTTGATTTGTATATCGGCATCAATTGAATCGAAATAATATGTATCCTTTACCCCAATAATTTCTAGTATTGAGGAAAGTAACTTATTCCCACTGATATATCCATCTCTAACCCTGATATTCATATTGGCAACAAGTTTTTTATTGAAAACCCTTTTATCCAATCCTTTACCCTGTATAGAACCATTAACATTGAGAATACCCCCTACCTCTCCCTCCTTCACAGTAAATATTGGAAGCATCTGAAGGGCTGGCATATCCTGAGTTATATGAATGTCCCTTGCATCAATTGAAACATCAAATGCCGGTTTCTCGTGAGTGAAGTTAACCGTTCCTTTAATAACCGATGGACCTTCGTTTACAACTAATCGCATATCAGTGGAAACAACGCCATCCCTGTATGAAAACTTGCGTGTGATAAGGTCTCTCACAAGCACTCGGTTTTCGAAATTAATCTCTTTTATAAAGATTTTTTTAATATCAACTACTTTGTATATTAATGGGATTAATTTTATCGTACATTTAACATCTCTGATCTGCGTTTGAGCATCTGGATTCTGATTGAGTCCCTGTAAGACTATATTTGAAATACCAAACCTGTTCGGCCAGTAAAAGGATATCGTTCCAATCTGAGGGGTAAATTTTAACCTGTCTTCTATTGTATGTGTAATTTTGTTTTTAACATAATCGCTGGAGATAAATAAAGGAATGGTAAGAATATTTGCTACCACAATAATGAAAATTATACCAAAGGAAATAAGAATCCATTTTAATAAACTTCCTTTATTTATTTGCGTTTGCATATTTGACCAGTAAAGGCATGAGCTGGATACCATTGATTCTGCCAATCTTTCCATTCATACATGCCTTTTCAGAAAAGGTCTTTGTGTTATCTGCCTTAACACCTCCACCGCTTATGAGCAAAGGCACAGGGTCGTCGGAATGCGATTTCAATTGACAAGGAGTTGAATGGTCTGCAGTTATTGCAACAATCGCTTCTTCAAGGTTCATACTGTCTATTAACGGAGCAAGATAATACCTGTCAATCATCTCGATAATGTCCTTCTTTTTAAACACATCGCCGTCATGCCCCGGCACATCAGGTCCTTTCATATGGATATAAAGACCGTCATACTTTTTAATATTTTTGATAGTCAGGCTCGCACGCACAGTGTAATCTTTTTTGAAATCCTTTGTGGGCGGTGGTATCGGAACAATCTTCATACCTGTCATCAGTGCAATGCCTTCTTCAGTAGGCATCTCCACAAAACAACCAAAGTTTTTCTTAAATTTGCTTTTAATAGTCTGCAATTTAGGAAGGCGATCGCCGGCGTCCCTTAATAACACAATATTTGCGGGTAAGTATCCTTTTCTAATCCGTTCCATATTGACCTCAGACCTATCTAGTACTTCACAGCTTTTTAATACAAATTCATTAACAAGTAATGCAGAACGATAAGCTGATTTAATATCCGGACATTCTTTTACCGGCATGCAATATTCGATGATATTCTCATAAGTGCCCGATTCTTTTGCAACGCCTAAAAGTCCGTGCTTTGTGTAAGCAGGGTCTGTATTCGTAACATATCCGGAAAGCTTGTTTTTAATTCCCTGTATTACCAGGACGCCTCTGTATTCAAGGGTATTTTTGAATATAAATTTTGATGGTACAGATTCTAATCTTACTTTTTCATTAATCTCTTTACATAGTTCTGCTGCCTCTTCAGTAGTAAGATTCCTGCCAACACGACGGTCTTTAATCGCCCTTCCCACTCCTCTTGTTGCAAGATTTGCGCGGAATGCAAGGTCTCCATCCTTTATTTTAATTCCGGCAGCAAGCGCTTCGAGCGGTCCCCTGCCTGAATAAGTTTTCATTGCATCATAACCAAGTATGCTGATTACTGCTATATCAGATTCAGGCGCAATACCTTTGCCCACAGTATACATCAAACCTGTCTGCCCTTCTCTTGCCAGCACATCCATGGTAGGAGTAAATGCCGCTTCAAGCGGTGTTTGATTACCGAGTTCCTTACATGTATAATCTCCGTCACCCAGGCCATCCAGCACAATATATAAAATTTTTCTAAAATTCTTCTTCATAATCTTAGCGTCCCTTGTTATCTATTGTTCTCTTTACTTCCGTGCATTAGAAAAATGGATTGAACCCTTTTATTTCATTCGTTACTGAGCAAAAACAAAAGATCCTTCGCTTCGTTCAGAATGACATAGCGCGAAAGGGTTCAGCATGACAATTTATTATTCCGGACATAGCGAAGAATCTAACTTGATTCCCTTTTATATTTTGCAATACCCTCTTTAAACAAATCATTCCCATATACATCATTGGCAACCACAACTGGAAAGTTTAACACCTCGAGCCGCATAATTGCCTCTGCACCGAGGTCTTCGTAAGCAATAACATCTGCTTTTTTTACTTTATTCGCAAGTAATGCTGCGGCACCACCTGTAGCAACGAAATAAACTGCTTTATGTTTTTCCATCGCCTCGATAACTGTTTCGGAACGATTACCTTTACCAATGGTAGCTTTTAACCCCTTTTCCAGTAACTTTGGCGTATAAACATCCATCCGGTAACTAGTGGTAGGACCGCAAGAACCTACTGGTTTGCCAGGAGGGGCAGGACTAGGACCTACATAATAGATTATCTGATTTTTAATATCAAAGGGGAATTCCTTCCCATTATCAATCAGTTCTACAAGTCGTTTATGCGCCGCATCCCTTGCTGTATAAATAATTCCGCTGATATAAACCTTATCCCCAATCCTGAAACTTTCAATTATGTTATCTGTTAACGGCGTCTTTAAATATACTATATTTGACATTGAGGTTATACGAAATCAATAAAGATGCAGAAATTGCAAAATATGCTTGTAAAAGAACCAAAAATCTTTATTTAAAAGACCCGGAAATGAGATGCTCGATCAAACGATGCCCATTTTTTATATGTAAACCTGACGCATTCGCATTCGCTTCAGTGTAAGGAAGCCCTACACCCTTTTCTATACCCGTGCCATAGGCAACAAATGGGACGTCTTCAGGTGTATGGGTCCGTTTGACAATGGGCGTATAATGATCGGGTAGTACCAGTATCCTGAGGTCTCTAAATTTATTCTTAGAGGCAAGAACAGCTCCTATTATCTTACTATCAACCTGTTCAATAGCTATTACCTTTTCATGTAAGTTACCTTCATGTCCAGCCTCATCTGGCGCCTCTATATGCACCAAGACAACATCATGATTTTCAAGTGACTGAACGGCGTACTCACCTTTATTGGTATAATTCGTATCGAGATACCCCGTTGCGCCTGGCACATCCACCACATCCCATCCAAGATAACACGCAATACCGTTGATTAAATCAACCGCACTAATAACAGCTCCGGTAAGCCCAAACCGTTCCTTAAAGGTGGGCATATTTGGACGATGTCCCTGTCCCCACAACCATATCATGTTTGCAGGATTTTCTTTAAGGTCTACGCGCACTTTATTTATTTCGTGACCCACTAAGATTTCCCGAGACCGGTTCATCAAATCAATAAGGATTTCGCCACCATGCCCCATTGGAAGGTGTTTTTTAATTGACTGCCCTATAATATCGTGAGGAGGAAAACACTTCGCATCCATCTGTTGTGTGCCCTTGTACACCATAATATGTCTGTAGCTTTTGCCTGGGTAAAACTGGATTGTGTCATTGCCCAGTTTTTCATTAATTAATTTAATAAGGACGTCTGCTTCGTCAGTTTTTATATGCCCTGCGCAAAAGTCTTCCAGAATATCTTCGCTTGCTGTAATGAGGTTACACCGAAACGCCCAGTCATTTTGGTTCAGTTTAATACCCATACTGGCGGCTTCAAGAGGTGCACGCCCTGAATAATAAACCTTTGGGTCATATCCAACTATAGTGAGATTGGCAACATCGCTGCCCGGTGGAAATCCGCTTGGAATGGTTCGGACGGTACCAAGCTGACCGTTCTGCGCAAGAAAATCAAGATTTGGGGTACGGGCGGCTTCAACGGGCGTCCTCCCGCTTAGTTTTTCAATGGTATAATCCGCCAAGCCGTCAGGAATAATTAGACAGTATTTCATGGAATTTAATCCTTTTATAAGTTTTATAGTTTTTTCCTTTTCTACTTATTTCTATTTTATTAATATCTTTAAGCGTTGCAAGGAAAATTAGTTGTTTGTCTATCTATTATTTATTAATGTCTATTGATTCTATTCTTTAATTTAAGTAAAATTCTAAAATCATTCCAGATAAGTATATAAAAACATTATAATTATAACTAAGGAATCTTAGTCTAATTTATTATAAAAATACCTATGGCTATTCCTGACTATCAAACTATAATTTTACCTCTTCTAAAATTCTATTCAGATAACCAAGAGCATTCCTTTCGAGATGCGGTCGAAGAAATGGCAAAGGAATTCAAATTAACGGACCAGGAACGAAAGGAATTGTTACCTAGTGGACAACAAGAAATTTTTGATAATCGTGTAGGTTGGGCCAGAACTTATATGAAAAAAGCCTGTCTTATAGATCCAACCAGAAGAGGACATAATAAAATCACTCAGAGAGGTTTGGATGTTATAAAGCAAAAACCACAAAAAATAAACGTAGACTTTCTTCAACAATTTTCGGAGTTTAAATCATTTTTAGATTTACGCCACAATAAACAAGATGAAGAACAAGAACCTGAAATTAACAATAAAACGCCGGAAGAATCACTTGAAAATGCCTACCAAAAAATCAGAAACGATTTAACTACGGAACTTCTAAAGAGCCTAAAATCATGTTCCCCCAATTTCTTCGAACGCCTTGTTATTGATGTCATTATTAAAATTGGATACGGAGGCACACGCCAAGATGCAGGCAAGGCTATAGGAAAAAGTGGAGATGGTGGAATAGATGGGATAATAAAAGAAGATAAACTCGGACTCGACACTATTTACATCCAAGCGAAGAGATGGGAAAACACAGTTGGAAGACCAGAAATCCAAAAGTTTGTAGGGGCATTAACTGGACAAAGAGCAAAAAAGGGATTATTCATTACAACATCAGATTTTTCAAAAGATTCGTTAGATTATGTCTCACGCATAGACACAAAGATTGTCTTGATTGATGGAGAAACACTTGCACAACTGATGATAGATCATAATGTCGGTGTTTCCACAATTGCATCGTATGAACTGAAGAAAATAGATTCCGACTATTTCTCAGAAGAATAAAAAAATTGAGGAATTATATCTGACACTCTCTTTTTTTAAATACAAGACTTACTTCGTGTCTTTGTCTTTAATCAATAAAAATATAACACAATCAAGAAATTCCAAAATTATCTGACAAATATTCTATGAATTGCAGAATTGGTTGCGGGGCTTGTTGTATTGCGCTCTCTATTTCATCACCAATTTCAGGAATGCCAAATGGAAAGCCCGCAGGTATCCGATGTATACATTTGACTATAGACAACCGATGCCTTATACACAGCAAACATGAAAAGCCTGTTGTTTGCTCAAATCTCAGACCAACCATAGAGATGTGCGGACAGACCTTTGAAGAGGCATACACATATCTTGAACACCTTGAACTATATACAGCACCGTAGGTAACCTTTAGTGTTTTGCTCCACACTACAATTCACTTTATTCGTAACATTGGCTCAGATGACATTATAAGTGGTCAGCGGTCAGTTGTCAGTAATCAGGAAACAATAAACATTCATGAATTATGTGTCTGAAAAATATTTAGAGGAGTTTATAAACGTCTGCCGCCGCGTGGCATCAGCAGGGTCGGTCTGTTGCAGCAGCGGAAATCCGCCGAATGTGGTTTTCATATCGGCATACTCCGCGCACGTCAAGATGTAAACGTTGTCCTTCACTTCCAGTCGCCTTTCGCCACTGCTATAGCATGCATTGGTAAAGATTATAAAAATTTTAATGTTATCACTGAAATTCCATATTACATTGGCGTGGTTGCGGTCATTCCTTACCCGAATCCGGGGTCAAATGAACTTGCACATGAGATTATTTCGGCAATGAAATGACACGACCTTGCAATCCTGAAAAACCATGGACAGGTAACCGTGGGGAAAAATTTTGAGGATGTAATTCAAAAGGAAAGCTTCTTTGAACTAGCGAGTGAGATTATCCTGTGCGCCGGCGAACACATGCAATTTCTTTTAGAGGATGCGATTGCCTGTCTACGACCTCAGACAATCAGGTGCTGTGTAAGAAAAAATTAGAAACCTTCATCATCCAAACACTATTCTATATTGGTTAAAACGCTATTCTTCAACACGCAGTAATCTTGTCTGGTCTTTTACCACATCTAACTTTGTAATCTCGGAAAGCGCCTTCCGTAATTTGCCTTCTTCAGCAACATGAGTCATTATTACAAGCGGAACGTTGCCATCACCCTTCACCTTGTGCTGTATCACAGACGCTATGCTGATTTCGTTGTCGCCGAGGCTACCCGATATCTTTGCAAGTACACCTGGTTTATCTACGACAGAAAATCGTAAATAATAGCGGGTCTTAACCTGCAATATATCGGCGATTTGAACACGTTCGCAATGTCTTGAAAAAGTCTTCATTGCGGCAAAGGTAATACCGGCACGCCCGAGCGCTACATCCACAAGGTCAGCAACCACCGCACTTGCGGTGGGCATCTGACCCGCCCCTCTTCCATAAAGCATTGTCTCTCCCACTGCACTCCCATTAACACAGATGGCATTAAAGACGCCGTTTACCGATGAAAGCGGATGCTCCTGCGTAAGCAGTGTTGGGTTCACGCGGAGTTCAATATTATTGTTTGCAGTTCTTTTTGCAATAGCGAGGAGTTTCAGGGTATATCCAAGCTCGTGCGCATACCAGATATCAGACAGGTCAACATTATTAATACCCTCACAATAAATCTGTTTATAGTCAAAATCCACGCCAAAACCCAGTCTTGCAAGGATAGCAAGCTTATGTGATGAATCTATGCCCTCCACGTCCATGGTGGGGTCTTTCTCTGCATAACCCATTTTCTGCGCCTCTGAGAGTGCATCGCTGTATTTTACATTTTCCCTTGTCATCTTGGTTAGAATGTAATTTGTCGTACCATTAACAATACCAAAAATAGACTCAATCCTGTTTGCAATGAAGCCATCCCTTACTGCGGCTATAATTGGAATGCCGCCGCCAACGCTTGCCTCAAAGGAAATACTCTTACCATGTTTCTGCGCCTTACTAAAAATTTCAGAACCATGAAGAGCCAGAAGCATTTTATTAGCTGTAACAACGTCTTTACCATTTTCAAGCGCATCCATAATTATTTCCTTTGCAGGATGTATTCCGCCGACGAGCTCAACGATAACATGTATATCGGGATTACCGATAAGTTCTTTTGCATTATTTACAAATAAGACATCCGATGGCAGTTTGAGCTTTTTTCTAACCTCTGGATTGCTATCTGCAATACCCTTCAAGACAGGCACGCAGTTAAGCTTTTCCACAAGTGGAGAATTTTTTTCAAGAAGTATACTTGCTACACCCGTCCCCACAGTCCCCATACCAATCAGACCGACATTAAACGTTTTCATATCAATTATTTCCCAATATCATGTATTAATTTAATAATTAATAAACTCCCTATTTCCGACGTATTGATGCGAAATAAACAAGATAACGATATTTAACGAAACCCACTTGTTCCTATAATCAAAATTTAAAATTCTGAATAAAACATAAAATAAAAAGGTCAGAAACAATTTAATAATTTTTCGTGAATAATTCAGGGTGTTTCAAATTTTAAGAAACACTTAAACTTGGTTATAATGATGAACAACACAAAAGAAATCTCAGTAAATACTACTAAAAAGGGATGTTACTATAACTGATGTAGTTACTTATTTCAATAATATTTGTAAGCTAAAGAAAGATATCGGATTGTATTCATACAATTCAATTTTCCTTGTATTGTACAAAAAGCTCTGATAGTATTATGCTGGTTTTTTCACGAAAATCCCTATGGAGGATATATGGGAAGATTCAAACAAAGAGATATTATTTCGATAAGGCGCTTCAATAAAGAAGACTTGTTGTATATCCTCGATTTAGCAACTCAGATGGAACAAAAAGAATGCACAGACCTTCTTAAAGAGAAGGTGCTAGCCTCTCTATTTTTTGAACCATCAACAAGAACAAGGTTGAGCTTTGAATCTGCGATGAAACGACTGGGTGGAACGGTAATCGGATTTGCAGAATCGGGAATCACATCAACAGTAAAAGGTGAATCCCTAAGCGATGCCGTCAAAATTATAGAAGGATACTGTGACATTATTGTCTTGAGACACTATATGGAAGGTTCCGCCCAACTGGCAGCAGATGTTGTTTCTGTACCGGTAATCAATGCAGGAGACGGTGCAAACCAGCATCCGACGCAAACTTTTTTAGACCTCTACACAATTCGGAAGACGAAAGGAACGCTGGAAGGGTTAACCATTGGTTTTCTTGGTGATTTGAAGTATGGCAGAACCGTTCATTCTCTTGCTTATGCATTATCGTATTTTAGCGCTGAGATGTATTTCATTTCACCGCCGAGCTTGCGAATGCCTAGCGATTGCACAGAAGAACTAAAAGACAGAAAAGTAAAATGCCATGAAACAGACTCATTGATGGGCATAAGCAAAAAACTGGATGTTATTTATTGCACCAGGATACAGAAGGAACGGTTTGCCGATCCGGTCGAGTTTGAAAAGGTTAGGGGAATATACAGGTTGAGCAAAACAACACTTGAAGAAGCTGGAATAAAGGATAATTTAAAAGTATTACATCCTTTACCTCGTGTAGACGAAATGGACGAAAGTCTTGACAACACAGATTATGCCGTGTATTTTCAAC
>MHYY01000057.1 GCA_001830285.1 Planctomycetes bacterium RIFCSPLOWO2_12_38_17
AGTGAGGCAATCTTTATTGAAATTTAAAGACCCTATTCACTTTGCGTCCCCTAATCACTTAGGGTTTACCTTTGTCGTAATGTACAATATTCAAAAAACATATAAATACATTTTAAAGGTATTATAATCAAATTAACATTTCTGTCAAGTAAATTCTGTATATTTTCTTTGGGGTAAGACAAAACACTTGCCAGAATAAACAAAAAACTGTAAAATTTTCGGTTATGAAAGAAGCGATGTTCTTTGAGACGCTTGAGAATAACAAGGTAAGATGCAATCTTTGCCGTCACCATTGTGTTATTGCAAATGGAAAGAAAGGTATCTGTCGAGTTAGAGAAAACCAAGAAGGCATACTATATTCACTTGTATATAGAAAACTCATTTCTGATAACATTGACCCAATAGAGAAGAAACCTCTCTATCATTTTTATCCTGGTACAACCTCTTTTTCAATTGCAACTGTTGGCTGTAATTTCAGGTGTTTGAACTGCCAGAATTACGAAATATCTCAACTCCCAAAGGATCATGAACAAATTATAGGCAGAGATATCGCACCAGAAAAAATAGTTGAGGATGCCTTGAGCTACAACTGCAAAAGCATTTCTTATACATACACAGAACCAACTATCTTTTTTGAGTATGCCTACGAAGTTGCAAAAATTGCTTCAAGTAAATCCATCAAAAATGTATTTGTAACAAATGGCTATATAACAAGGGGTGCTCTTAAAGAAATAAAACCTTATTTACATGCTGCGAATATTGATTTGAAAAGCTTTTCCAACGAAACATATAAAAAGATTTGTGGCGCAAAACTGGAAGAGGTGCTTGATTGCATCCGTTCATACAAAGAAATGGGTATATGGATAGAAATAACTACTCTAATTATACCTGAAGTAAATGATTCTATATCAGAATTAAAACAAATTGCCAATTTTATTTGTAGTGTAGGACCCGAAATACCATGGCACGTAAGTCGCTTTTATCCCAGATACCGCTTAATAGAAAAACCACCAACTCCTATTGAATTACTCAGCACAGCCCATCAAATAGGTATAGACGCAGGCCTGCGCTATGTTTATGAAGGTAATGTACCCGGAGACGGCGGCGAAAACACTTATTGCTATAAATGTAAAAAACTCCTTATTAAAAGATATGGATACCAAATTCTAATAAATAACATCGTTAATCAAAAATGTTCCGCTTGTGATACGCCTATTGACGGTGTTGGTCTGTGATAATAAAAATATAGGAGAGTAAATGATTAAATTAAGAAAAATTTTATGCCCGGTAGATCACTCAGAATGTTCATACCATGCGTTGAAGTACGCCATTTCGCTCGCATTAAAAGATGAAGCAAAATTATATCTCATGCATGTGATAGATACTCGTTTATATGACACTGAAATTTACAAATTTAGTCCTCATAAATTTGACGAGCTTGATATATCCAAAATTAGAGAAGATTTAATGAAAAGCTTACCTGAAGGAACCACTGACGTCCTTGAAGTAGAAACTATAGTAGTAAAGGGTATACCCTTTCAAGAAATCATCAATGCCACAACTGAACTAGGGGCAGACCTCATAGTAATCGGTACACATGGCAGGACGGGACTTTCTCATGTTATGATTGGCAGTGTAGCTGAAAAAGTGGTGCGTAAATCGTCATGTCCGGTACTAACAGTTAGGATGCCCGGCATTCCACCTACAGAATAATATGCATAATCTTTATTAACAGAAAGAGCCATTGCAGTAATTAAGTCTTTACCACAATGGCTCTTAACAAAGGGGTCTTTGGGAGAAATTTACCTTTGTTTAACGTACAGAATAATTTCCCATATGCCTATCGTGCAACTCACCTATCTTTGATTTGTTCCAGTTAGATACCCTGCTATAATATCCGACAATCCTCGTGACTCCGTATAAACGTAATGCAATACCCGTTTCGAGGGTATTCACAATATAATTTAAATCCTGCCGAATGATCGCATCCATACTAACAGAAAAAGCACACTCTAATTTATGATTAATAATTTTTAAATAATGTTCCTGCGGTATATTACCTTCAATATCACCGTCTATTTCTAAAAAGTCATGGCACTCAATTGCCGCATCAAAAGCATTCAACTTCTCTTCTATAAGTAACTGTACATCTTCCTCATTAATTACATCTGTCCTTAATGGCTTCTCCAGTATTGCTGTTGTCATTTCTCCTTATCTCCTTTTATTAACAAAATCACAGAATTTTTCCGACCCCACTTAAACCAAACATAACAAATTTACCACTCGAAATCTAACCTTTTATCAATCACCTCCATTCCTATTACATTAAGATTATTCGCTATATATTGTACGCTAAAAACGGGGGTTAATTTATATAAAATATAGAGTTTTGTCAAGAAAAAAACACTATATTTTGTATATTTTTTTAAAATTAGTACTATATATGAGATTTAAATATAGTTATTTGTAATAATCATGGACACTTAGGATTTCTCAACATCTTGTATGCTTATTATACTTGTCATTTAATAATTTTCTATTGAAAGACATATTGGCAATCGGTAAAATCTGTCGTATGAAAAAAGCGGCTATTTTTGATATTGATGGAACCATTATTAAAAACATCTCTTCTGAAAGGGTGTTTTTTCGCTTTCTTTTTAAGAGGAAGATTGTTACTTCTAAAGATTTGTTACGACTTGCAGGCATTTTCGTAAGTAAGCTTTTTAGTCTTAAAGGCTTATACTTTAGAAAAAATAAATATTACCTGAAAAACAAAGAATACGATAAAATAGTATCAAACATAAACGAGTGCTTTGAGAATGCTATTTTGCCTCATATTTCAAAAACAGCCATAGAAGAAATACAAAGATTAAGAAACGAAGGCTATTTGATTATACTAGTATCTGGAACATTGGAACCAATAGTTGATTGTTTTAAGAAATACTGCAATGCTGATATTGGTGTAGGGACCAATCTTTGTATCAAAGATGGTTTAATTACAGGAGAGATAGACGGTATACATTCCTATAATCAAGGAAAAGTAAAAGTTATCGAACAACTTGCTAAAAAGTATAATATAGATCTCTCTTCGTCAACTGCATATGCAAATCAATATTCGGACATAAAATTTATGCGCTTGTTTGGAAATCCAGTTGCCGTAAACGCAACGCCCTTGCTCAGATGGTATGCGAACGTAAATCGCTGGAAGAGGATTGAATTTTAAGGAAAATCTAATGAATTTTTATGAAGTTATTAAAAAAAGATGTAGCATCCGTTCCTATAAACCAAACCCAGTCGAAGAAGAGAAATTAAATCGAATTCTTGAAGCTGCAAGAATGGCGCCCAGCGCTGCAAACAGGCAACCTATTTGTTTCGTAATCATTAAAGATGAAAAAACAAAACAGCAATTAAAGAGGGTGTACGATGAAAAATGGTTTTACACGGCACCAATTATCGTCTGTGTATGCAGTATTCCTGAAAAGGCATGGATTCGAAGCGATGGGAGAAATTATGCGGACATTGATGCGGCAATTGCAATGGATCATTTAATACTTGCTGCCACTGAGGAAGGGCTTGCCACTTGCTGGGTTGCCGCCTTTAAAGTGTCCATATTAAAATCTCTACTGAAATTACCTCCAGGGATGGAGCCGATAGCAATGACGCCTATTGGGTACCCACAAGATATCCCTGAACCAACTTATCGAAAACCCATAGAAGATATCGTTAAAAACATCTAGCGAATTACAGGTGTTTTTAATCTTTCCCGCAATTCTTCAGCATTCTCCATAACCTCTTTTTGAACTTCTTCTTTGGGCCTCTGTTTTAAAGGTTCCAGTTGATATGCAAAATGATGTTCGTCTTTCAGTTTTATAGGTAAAATTAGTTCAGAAAAGAAATCTAAAGGAACAATTTGATAAAATGGCGGTTTTATTTTTTCATAGATAATTTTTCTCTCGTATAACAACCTGCCTTCATGGTCTGTCTTTTCTACTATAATCTTTCTTGTCCCATAATAAGTAAAAGTTGTTGTTACGGGTGTCTCACCAATCAGTTCATCGTCCAAATAAACTTTTGCCCCACTGGGTTCCGAATTAATAGTAAGAGTCCGTAGCACACAACCGCTTAATACTATACAACTTAATAAACCCAATATAATAATTCTTGAAATTTTTATTGGAAGGTATAAGTACAATTTAGCTGTCACCAAGCGATATCTCCGAGAGGTCAATAATATCTACTTTTAACGTATCTATTTCCATTACCATTACAGTACTTTTGCCATTCAGCCACCCACAACATTCACCGGGATTAACATACATCGGACTGCCATACCTAATCTCAGGAGTATGCGTATGGGCACTTACAATAATGTCCGTGTTCATTATAGACCGCTTCGAAAGACTCTCAAGCATGTGTGTTATAATGATGTGTTTCCCACCCAAAATGACATCGTAGGGTGGTTCATGGATATTCTTACATACACCAAGCAAACCCTTCCTTTCGCCATCGTTATTCCCAAATATTCCTAAAAAGCTTGCCTTTAACTTCATCAATTCTTTCAGTGAAAATGGAGCAACATAGTCACCTGCATGGATGACATACTTTAAATCTAGTGTATTAAAAAAATGAACTGCCTTTTGAATAGCGTGAATATTGTCGTGCATATCGGCAATAATTCCAATTTTCATACTAATTCTAGCTAATAATTTAGTCTTAAATTGGTTTGATTTTTACGATAAGCAATCTGGCGGAGAGGCCGGGATTCGAACCCGGGGTAGGGATTTTGTCCCTACAACGGTTTAGCAAACCGTCGCTTTCAGCCACTCAGCCACCTCTCCATAAATTTGGATTGCTCTCAGAAGCTATATAAAAAATAACCACGGATAACATTTTCAAATCCGTAGTTTTGCATATAAAAGATAATTTTAATCACAAACTATATGGCGGAGGGAGTAGGATTCGAACCCACGGGAGACTTTCGCCTCCAGCAGTTTTCAAGACTGCCGCCATAGTCCACTCGGCCATCCCTCCCGTTCAAATCAAGAACATCTATCTATAGATTATCCCCCGATCCGCAAACTTCTTCTAATACCTTCTTTTCTACAAAGATCGGTGTGTTTTTTTGCATTGCCAATGCAATGGCATCGCTAGGTCTTGAATCAATCTCCACCAAAGCACTATTCCCTTGTAATACTATCTTAGCATAAAATGTGTTATTCTTGAGATCATTAATAACAACCTTTACTACACCGGCGTTTAAGCCTTCAATAACATTATGAATTAAATCATGTGTTAAAGGTCTTGGGGTAGTAATCCCTTTAACCGCCCTATCAATTGCCCAGGCTTCATTTATGCCAATTACAATCGGAAAACTCCGCTGTCCATCTTTTTCCTTAAGAACAATAATCTGATGATCGCTCGTTTCAGTAATTAAAATCTTGGATAGTTCCATCAAAACCATATTTTCCTTGCTCTTACGAAAGAATTTGAGTATGAGTCTATTCGTTATTATGTAAAAATTTTAGCACTTTGACCACTTTTGTCAAACACTTTTTCTTCGTTGCTTATTTATTAATTAACACACATGACGTGATTACTGAAACTTTATTGACACGTCCAGACACTGACTGCTATACTAAACACCGATTTTTTCAAAAAACAAATTCACAAATCATATTTACTTTTTACTATCTAGGTTTAACCATAGGACTCTACATATTTTCTTATTATTGTTGGGGATTCGGTTTCGTATCTGGAATTTTCTTTACCGTAAAGCAATTCATTAAATGAATTGGTATCTTAATAGTACAAAAAACCTTGCAAACAGCTTTATATTTATCCTGCCACTGCTTGTAATTTACGAAATAGGGATTGCATTACATGGAGCAAACATCAAGAACACCGCAGACGTAGTCATCGAAAGATTTTTTGGTTTGCTAGGTAAAAATGGTTCCCTAATATTTAATCTGCTAGTTATCATCCTTCTCTTCATATCGTTATTCTACATAGAGAAAAATACCATCTTTAATCCGTTAACCATTATCACGGTTTTCATTTTAATGTTTATAGAAAGTATAGCTTATGCTATAGTTATTGGGGTTGGGATAAGTTCTCTGGTATATAAAATCTTATTTCCCTATGCCCTTGCAATAATCGGAATTGAAAAAAGTATGTACATTATTCTTTCCGCTGGGGCTGGGGTTTACGAAGAAATACTTTTTCGATTTATTCTAATCTCTTTCTTATGTATCATATTCATAACCTTATTGAAAATGAATAAATACATTGGTAAGACTGTAAGTGTTATAATTGGGTCATTAATTTTTGCGATTTTACACTACATAGGAAATTTTAGTGACAGTTTCACATATACAAACTTTACTTTCAGGCTATTATCTGGGATAATTTTGTCTGTTATTTTCATAATGCGAGGGCTAGGTGTCGCTGTTTATACACACGCCATTTACGATCTAATTACTGTAATAAAACCTTTTAAAATATAAGGAAAACCCTTGGATAATATAATAGTTGGGATTACAGGTGCCAGCGGGGCTATCTATGCCAGGCGTTTATTACAAATCCTTTGTAGAAAGGAATACAATGTCCACCTTGTAATTTCAGAAGCCGCAAACATAATCATTAAACAAGAGCTTGGAATTGACATCAACCTCAAACAATCAAATATTGTAGAATTTCTAGGTTACACTACAGACAACATCATTTTATATAATAACTCCGATATTGGCGCAACCATTGCCAGTGGACAATACCCTGTTAAGGCAATGGTTATCGTCCCTTGCAGTATGAATACCTTATGCTCTATTGCACATGGTATTTCCAACAACCTAATTCAGCGTGCAGCAAGTGTTACAATTAAAGAAAGCCGTAAGCTTATACTCGTACCACGAGAGACCCCCCTATCTTCTATTCATCTGGAAGCCATGCTGAAATTGTCTTCCAATGGTGTATGCATCTTGCCTGCAATGCCAGGATTCTACCACCATCCCAAAACTATCGCAGACCAGGTTGATTTCATAGTATCCAAAATATTTGATTCCATGGGTATAGAACATACACTCATTCCCGAATGGCAATATAACAAGCTTCTTGATATCGAAGACTTATAACACTATGGAAATTGAAAAATTCCAAAAACTCATTGAAGATACTTATTTAAAAAAGGACGCTAGGCGTGGTCTATCAAAAACCTTCATGTGGTTTACAGAAGAGGTTGGTGAACTCTCACATGCACTGAGGGAAAATAATAAGGAAGATATGAAAAAAGAATTTGCAGATGTGCTTGCATGGTTATTTACCCTTGCAAGCCTCTCAGGCATCAGAATGGAAGAAACTATCATTAAGTACACGTCAGGATGCCCCGTTTGTAGTAATATTCCATGTATTTGTGAGGAAAAAGAATAGTGACAGACGTAAAATCAGATATTCCATCACACATGATAGGGCAGCCCATTTATGTAAAAAAAAACAGAGGGGCGGGTTTCTGGATAGCCGTGGGATCTGCCTCGTTTTTTTTCTTATGTTCCCTTCTATTATTTGTTCTTTTTATTGGTTCACTCTTCCTGAACAGGGCTTTTATTGCAAGCAGTACTGATACAAAAGGTAGGATACAAATTTCAGAAACTTTTGTTGAAGGGAGCGGCGAAAACAAGATTGCCATAATCCCTGTTAAGGGCATATTAACTAATGAATCAGCAGAAGGTCTGTTTATTGAAAAACCTAGTATTGTTGAAGTGATAAAACAACAACTGGAACAGGCAAATAACGACACGCATGTCAAGGCAGTTCTGCTGGAGGTGGATAGTCCAGGCGGTGGCATTACAGCAAGCGATGTTATTTACAATCAAATCATAAAATTCAAAACAGGCTCAAATAAAAAGGTTGTTGTCTATATGCAGGATGTGGCTGCTTCAGGCGGTTACTATATCTCTGCAGCCGCTGACGCTATAGTGGCGCATCCGACCACAATTACAGGCAGTATCGGAGTAATTATGCCATTAATAAATGTGGCAGACCTCATTAACAAATACGGGATAAAGGATAACTCCATTACATCCGGAAATATGAAAGAAATCGGTTCGCCTCTCAAACAGATGACCCAGGAAGAACAAACAATCTTAAAAAATATTATTGATGAACTGCATATGCAGTTTGTAAACATTGTTTCAATCGGCAGAAAGCTTGATATTGAGGCTGTAAAGAAGATCGCTGATGGAAGAATTTATACTGGCAAACAGGCGCTTGAAAAGGGATTGGTTGATAAATTGGGCTACATGGAAGACGCCATTAATCAGGTTAAAGAACTTGCAGGGCTCACTGAGGCAACTATAGTAAGATACGAAAAACAATATGGCCTCGCTGATTTATTTGGCATGATGTCACGAAGAATATTTTACAGAAATACAATTTTATTCGACATATCACAACTTCAGGAACAGAATACTATCAAACCCATGTACCTCTGGACTGGATATACCAGCAGTAAATAAAAAATCGCAAGAATAATACCCTGCAACAGAAACTTTGCTAAATTTTACCTTATCAATAAAAAATTATTAATGACTATATTTAATTCACTAAAAGGTTTTTTCCATCGTTTAATATATTACAAGAGAATCGTACCGCCGCGCCATCTGAGGCGTTCAAGACACATTAAGGAATTCCTGACAGATGGACACGTCCAACTACAAAGACTAATTAAATATGCAAATCTGAATTCCAGAAGTAATATCTTGGATATTGGATGCGGGGGTGGCAAACTGGTATCAGTTCTTGTGCCTTTTCTGAAAGAAGGTACATATTCCACATTCGAAGTAAATAAAAATTACGTTGAATACTGGAAGAATTCCGTAGGTAAAAAGCATAACAACTTTACCTTTATTCATGCGGACCTGTGGCATTCTTATTATAATCCTGATGGTAAGTATAAAACTGTTGAATATATTTTCCCGTTCGATAATAATGTATTTGACATCGTATATCTAAATTCAATCTTTACCCATTTACTACCATCCGAAATGTCTCATTATTTATCTGAGATAAGAAGGGTGCTAAAGCCGGGAGGCATCGTGTTGGCGACATATTTTATAGTAAATAACGAATCGTTGTTTTTAGACAGCAAAGGTATCAGTAATAAAGCGCTTTTAAAGCAGTGTCATAAACTATTAAATTTTCAATACGGAAATTACTGGACAAGGGACGGGGATATTACAGAACGCTTTATAGGAATAGATGAAAAATGGTTAAAAGACACATATAATAAAAACAACCTCGAAATCATTGATATTATTTACGGAAACTGGTGCGGCAGAGATGAAAGTCCAGATAAAACACTTCAAGACATTTTTGCTGCACAAAAAAGGTATTAATATAATTTTTTTAAATATCACATAATAATTATGGTACGCGTTCGTTTCGCTCCTTCACCTACAGGATTACTACATATCGGTAATGCACGCATAGCCGTTTTCAACTGGCTATTTGCTAGACGGCATAATGGCACATTCATCCTGAGAATCGAAGATACAGATATTGCGCGTTCTGAAAAAAAGTTCACAACACAACTTATAGAAGACCTGCACTGGTTGGGGCTAGCTTGGCAGGAAGGTCCCGATGTGGACGGGCAGTTAGGCCCCTATTTACAATCAGAACGACTGCACATTTATAAAAAAATCTGCCAGCGGTTTTTAAATGATAGACTGGCATATAAATGCTATTGCACCCAAGAGGAACTAGAGGAACGAAGAAGAATTGCAAGATTATCAGGAAAGCCGCCTCGATATGATAATCGCTGCCGAAATCTAAATGATTCCCAAATAAAAGCATTTGAAACATCAGGAATGAACAACACTATCCGCTTTAAAGTACCTGACGAA
>MHYY01000058.1 GCA_001830285.1 Planctomycetes bacterium RIFCSPLOWO2_12_38_17
AAAGGGGACGGTATTGGATTCCCAAAATAATCATTACTCTTCTCTTCTAAAACCGATGGTGCAAAGGGCCTGAATGCCTCTCTTTGTTTTACCTTAAGATTTATAATATCTTTCATTTCGGATCTTCGAGGGTCGGCAAGAAGACTCCTATTCCCTAACGCCCTTGGTCCCCATTCCATGCGCCCCTGGAACCAGCATACAAGTTTACCCTCTGATAAGAGTTTTGCGATTCTACTGCATAACTCCTCTTTTGTCAATTCTCTATAAGATAGGCCAAATTTATGGAGGACATCCATACACTTTTGGTTGGTGTAAGACGGCCCCAGATACGCACTCTTCATTTGATAGCTTCGCGGTTCTCGTGTATATTTATGATAAATGTATAAAGCAGCCCCGATAGCAGTTCCCGCATCTCCTGCAGCCGGTTGTATGAATACATTTCGAAAAGGTGTATTGTCAAATAACCTTCCATTTGCAACACAATTAAAAGCTACACCGCCAGCCATACAAAGGTTGTCAACATTTGTGCGCCTATGTAAATAATTAACCATACGAAGGATTATCTCCTCTGTAACCACCTGTGTACTTCGTGCTATATTCATGTGGCGTTGTGTAATTTCTTCATCTGGCAAGCGATTCTTTCCCAATACCCTGATAGTTTCATCCAAAAACAACCCCTGTCTTGCAAGATGATAATCAATAAAACCAGAATTTAGTCTAAATGTTCCGTCATCATAAATACGTACGGCCTTATCTTTAAATACACTAACAAACTCAGGCTCCCCGTATGACGCCATCCCCATAACTTTATATTCATCAGATTGAGGCTTAAAACCTAAAAATCCCGTTATTGATGCATAAAACTGCCCTATGGAATGCGGAAGTTTTATTGATTTCAGCTGAATTATATTATTTTCTTCCCCATCCCAAAAAACAGAAGTATTGGCTTCCCCTGCTCCATCTAATGTCAAAATGGCCGACCGTTTATAGGGTGACACATAATATGCGCTAACCGCATGGCTCAAGTGGTGGTCAATGTAGTGAAGTTTAAATCTACCTTTGCCAAAATGACTTTCAATAAGCCGTCTAAATGTAAAGAGTTCCCGCCACTCATTTCCCATCTGACCAATGCCACGTTTAGCCTTTGCCTTAAAAGCGCTTGTTGAAAACAAAAAAGTTTTAAATGCATTGTAAAATCTGGTACCAAGAACCCATGGTTTCCATGATACACCAACTGCATCCACATCGCTTACGGTTACCCCTGCCTCTTCCAGGCAGTATCTCACGGCATTGGCTGGGAAGCCAATTTGGTGCTTTATCCTTGTGAATCTCTCTTCCTCTGCAGCGGCAATTACTTTGCCATCTATAACAATGGCCGCCGAGGCGTCATGCATATTATTTATACCAAGCACAATCACAGAGGTTCGTTTTCCGATTCAGTATCATCATCAGCTTCTTTTCCCTTTTCCTTTTCCTTCTGTTTGGCTTGCTTTGCCTCTTCAGGCGTCACAAATCCATCTGCATTTTTATCCACTTGCAGAAATCTTTTTCCCGCCCTTTCTTCAGCCTTTTTTTCTAAAAATGCGACAACTTCGTCTTTCGATAATTTTCCATCATTGCTAGTATCAGCGTTGATTAGACCCATTTTTTGCATCTTTTTCCCTTTTGCTTCATCCTTTGTAACTGAAGAATCATTATTAGCATCTAACTTCTGAAAAAGTTCTTCACCTCTTTTTTCTGCCCTATTTACAACAAACGCAACAACCTCATCCTTAGATAATTTTTCGTCCTTATTTGCATCTGCGACTACGAATCTCGGTGATAACTCTTTTGCCTGAACAGCACCCATGCAAATAAAGAACGCCAAAGGTAAACCAAAAATCTTTATTAATTTCATTGCTTCTCCTATAATCATTAATGCAATTTACAAAACCGGATATTAAAAACTGTATAAATTTACATCAAATAGAATCATCTACACCTGATTCATCACCTCCTCCTGAAACTATTTCATAAAAATTGTACATTTCTGAGATACAAACTAGAAATCAAAAATTATAGTAAACATTGCAAATAATATAATCTTGTAACTGCAGATTTTCAATCTTTCTAAGTATGGGCAACCTGAAAAATTACGGCTACCTTGGACAATTTTGAGAATTTATATTATTTTCTATACAGAAGCCTCAAAATGGAGGAATCTGATTATTTCCTGAAAGTCCCTATCACCCTCTTGTCCTGTAATTATACGCTGTTGAATCCTCTATTGTATTTTAACAAATCGGCTTAAGAATGTTTTAGTCCGCTCACTTTGGGGATTACAAAATACTTCCTTTGGACTGCCATGTTCAACAATTTTGCCCTTTTCCAAAAAAACCACTTCTGTTGAAATGTCTTTTGCAAAACCCATCTCGTGTGTTGCAATTACAATTGTAATACCTTCATGCGTCAGTTCCTTTATTACTGAAAGCACTTCGTCTATCATTTCAGGATCGAGTGATGAAGTTGGTTCATCAAAGAGTATAATCTCAGGTTTCATAGCCATAGCACGCGCAATTGCAACCCTCTGTTGCTCACCGCCGGACAATTGATCTGGATACCTGTACGCCTTTTCTTCAAGGTAAACTTTTCTGAGCAACGAATCGGCGTCTGACTCTGCTTCAGCCTTACTTATACCCAAAACGTGTATCGGTGCCTCAGTTATGTTGCAAATAACTGTCATATGAGGAAAAAGATTAAATTGTTGAAAAACCATTCCCACCTTTTTGCGTATATTCTTTACAGTAATCTCAACGTCCGCTTTATTGTAACTTTGCTCATTGAAACCATGGAGCACATAACCATTAATAGATATATATCCTCCCTGAAATGCCACAAGTCCATTTATACATCGCAAAAGCGTACTCTTCCCGCTACCGGATGGGCCGATGATAGCAACTATACTGCCTTTTGTTATGTCTAAAGATAAGCCATTGAATAAAGGTTGTTCCTTATATCTTTTGAATAAATTATTTATTTTGATCATTGTGCCTCAGCTTCTTCTCTAGTCTTCTTGCATATAAGGAGAGTGGATAACTCATACCAAAATAAAGAAGCGCTGTAATAATGCCCAGTTGGAAAAAATTCATTGATGCGGCAGCAAGTATGCTATAACTCTTCGTAAGCTCCACCATAGCAATAACAGAAACCAGAGATGAATCTTTAAACAAGGCAATAAAATCATTCGTCATTGGTGGTATGGCAACACGCAATGCCTGCGGCAAGATAATTCGTTTTAGAGTTAGACGTCTCGACATTCCTAAAGATTGTGCGGCTTCTGTTTGTCCTTTAGGGATAGCCTCAATGCCCGCGCGATAAATTTCAGCCTCGTATGCGGCATAATTCATCCCTAATCCAAGAATGGCAGCGGCGAATGCGCTCAGGGTAATGCCAATATTAGGTAAACCATAATATAAAATATATAGCTGAATAAGGAGTGGTGTCCCGCGATAGATTTCTATATATGCTGTAGAGATTTTTTGCAACCACTTATTACCATACAGCCTCGTAATTGTGAGGAATAGACCTAATGCAACAGCCAGCATCATTGATAAAATAGAAATACCTATTGTAACTAACGCACCTTTCAGCAAGGTAGGTAAAAACGTAGTGATTGTAATGGGTACCCTATCAGAAATGGATGGAGGCATTTCCGCATAGCGTTGCAAAAGTCCTTCATGTAGAAAAAGCTTCTCTTGTAAAGAACCCCATAATCCCCACCGCTTATAAATCTCTTTCAACTCGCCATCTCTCGCCAGCTTTTCAATAATTTTATTCAGTTTCTCAGCAAGTGCGTTATCCTCCTGCCGAACGGCAATGCCATAATATCCTTCACCCACAGGTTGACCAATAAAACGTAATTGCGGATTTGACGCCGCATAGTATGAGGCGATCGGAAAATCTACAAATACTGCATCAATGCGGCTTAATAAAAGATCCTTGAAAGGTTCCACCTGTCCACTGTAAGTGCTAACATTAACATCACCCATTTCATCAAGCATTCGTTTTGCAACAGTATTATAAAGGGTGCCAACTTTCTTACCGTGAAGGTCATCCAGAGAATTGATACGATTTTCAAAGGCGCGAATAACTATCTGTTCTGTATAAACATAATATGGGCGTGTAAAGAGCACAGACTGCTTTCTGTCGGGGGTAATTTCAATACCATTCAGTGCTATATCAAAGTCTCCTCTTTGTAATGAGAGCAAAATACTATCCCACGAATTCTGGAAGTGCTGTACCTTTACTCCCAATTCTCTGGCAATTGCGTATACAAGTTCTACCTCAAAGCCAATAAGTTTGCTCGGATTTTTAGGGTCCTGAAACACATACGGCGCCCCTCCTTCAGCATCAAACCCCCATGTCAATACGCCCGTATTCTTTATTTTTTCGAGTGTATCCTGATATGCCAGTGCATTTTTAAAGGAAGCGGGAATCAATAAAATAAACATCTGCAATAACAGAATAATCCCGATTAAAAAAACTTTGTATTTCATAAACAGTCTAACTGCAAATATAAAAACAGCTAGGACACGACCAAATATGTGAATTTAATGAATAAATTAATCTTTTATATAGAAACTCTTGTTACGTGAACGCATCTATTCACTTGGGCTTAATTCCTAAATTTCATAACATAAAACTTAAGCAATATACTGGTTAATTAAAGCAAGGTCAAGAAAAAGTAATTTTAGAATAGCAATATGCGATTTGAAGAATAGGCAGTCTGCATTATCTTCTACCCTGTCCGGAAAATGTCTTCTTTTCTGAGCTTCATTTCCATTCATTTATACCATGTCTTATTGTGATTACAAAATTACTCATGTTATCTCCTTCGACACTAACATTTCCTTTATCTTCATAAGCCTGCCAATATTCGACCGCTCCATCTCATCCAATTTACTTTTTATAAATTTTATAGAATCCCGTAACTGGGGAATAAGGATATGTTCCAGGGCATTTACCCTCCTGCGGATTTTTTCAATTTCCCTTGCTAATATACGAATGGATTGTTCCATCTCAGCAACACGGACTATATCCTGAAAAAACTCCCTTAGTTGTAAAATTGCATTATCTAATTCTACGGGCGTATCAAGAAAACTATATGCATTACTTTCGGTTACTGATATTCCAAACACAGGCACCTTCACACCCAAAATACTCTTCTCAGAAATTGTCATTCTCAACTTTCCCTTCGATTGTTCAAGCGCGGTATATACACAATCAGAAGACGCGGTAATCTGTGCAAGCACAAATAAATTCATTTGTTTCAGTAAAATCACGTCTACCTTTTGACGCAGACTCTTATATGATTTCAGTAAAACAATAAACTCTCTCATAAGACCTTCATTTTTATCTTTCAAAAGTTTATGCCCCTTTACCGCTATTACAAGACGTCTGCGAAGTTTTAAATACTCCATTCTGGTAGCATTGATTTGAATTGCCATTTTAAAAACCCTGTTTAACCCAAATAATCAACAAAAGGAATATAAAGAATATTCCCCTCGATACTATGTTTGATTTTCATATTACTATAAACTTTGCTGTAAATTATTAACTTTAAATAATTCATCTGATTCTATCGGATTATAGTATTTCTCTATATGTACCTGTTTAATTCTCTTTAACTCAGTCCTGGGTAAAAGGCTGAGTATTTTCCAGCCGATATTAAGCGTTTCCTCTATTGTCCTGTTTTCTTCCTCGCCCTGTTGAATAAATTTTCTCTCAAAATGTTCTGATAACTTTATATATTGCATATCAACAGCGGTCAAGGCTGATTCGCCAAGCACAATAGCAAGTTCTTTAGCATGTTTACCTCTCGCATAAGCAGCATATAGTTGATTAATAACATCAAAATGGTCTTCACGCGTTTTGCCCTTACCAATACCTTTGTCTTTAAGTCTCGAAAGAGAGGGCAGGACATCAATGGGAGGATAAACACCTTGCATATGAAGCAATCTACTCAAGATAAGTTGTCCTTCAGTAATATAACCGGTAAGATCGGGTATTGGATGCGTTTTGTCGTCCTCAGGCATTGTTAAAATTGGAATCTGGGTAATTGAACCCTTTCTACCCTTTATGCGTCCTGCGCGTTCGTATATTGTAGCAAGGTCTGTATATAAATAACCCGGGTAACCCCGACGTCCCGGCACCTCTTTGCGTGCTGCTGAGATTTCTCGAAGTGCTTCACAATAGTTTGTCATATCGGTAAGAATTACCAGAACATGCATTTCATGCTCAAACGCAAGGTATTCAGCCACGGTTAAAGCCATACGTGGCACAGCAACACGCTCGATAGCAGGGTCATCAGCCAGGTTAATGAATAACACCGCCCGTTCAATAGCGCCCGTTCTTTTAAAATCGGTTATAAAATAATTAGCTTCTTCAAAAGTAATTCCCATAGCAGCAAATACGACGGCAAACTTTTCACTTGACCGAAGTACCCTTGCCTGTCGCGCTATCTGGGCTGCCATCTTTGCGTGAGGCAATCCCGAGCCTGAGAAAATTGGCAGTTTTTGTCCACGTACGAGGGCATTCATACCATCAATAGAGGAAATACCTGTTTGAATAAATTCTTCAGGGTAAGCCCTTGCACATGGGTTAATTGGATTACCATTTATGTTCAAAAATTTATCAGGAATTATTTGTGAACCTTTGTCAATTACTTTACCCCCCCCGTTAAATATCCTACCCATGATATCCGGCGATACGCCAATTTCCATCCCCTTACCAAGGAACTTTACCTTTACATCTTCCCTGGAAATCCCACGTGTACCCTCAAATACCTGTACTAACGCCCTGTGGTCTGCAATCTCGAGTACCCTTCCACGACGTATTTCGCCACTAGCAAGTTTTATTTCAGCGAGTTCGCCGTAGGTTACCCCCTCTACCTCCTGTAAAAGGATAAGAGGGCCTACAATATCCTGAATATTCAAATATTCCTTAAACAATTCTTTGCCTCATTTGTTTAAATATTTAGCCACTAAGACACAAAAATTCCAGAATGATTCGTTTGATACCATCTTTGATATATCTCTCATTCCGTCTCTCGTTCCCAAGCTCTTGCTTGGGAACGCACTTGTCGTAAAAGCTCCTGCTTTTCTTTAAATCTCAATTAAATCAATCTCTATACATCCCTCACCGATACTATAATTTCTCGCACTTGAATAAACCCAATGCTCCGCTTGATCAACAAAGCCCCTTTTCACGGGATTATGATGAATATATTCAACTTTCTGTCGAAATACCTCTTCTTCCATTATCATCTGAGGATGAAAACCTTCTTGCCATACCTGATACTCACTGTCTTTCTTGTATTTCTTTTTGTAATATTCAAATTGATTTAATAACCATTTTCTCTCATCTAACTTTGCAGTTTTAATTATTTCTCGTGCTGTATAGCTTTTAAAGTCTCTTATTATTTGAGATAACTTATCAGATGAAGCGATAAGATGAACATGGTTATCCATTACTACATAGGCAAACAATTTTAAACTTTTGCTCTGTCTGCAATAGCTTAACGACTGAACAACGATATCAAAATATTCCCTCTTTGTAAAAACTGGTATCCACTCTATTATGGTAGATGTTATGAAATATACACCGCTATTCTTTATTACCTGATAACGCGACCTCATTTTTACTCAAAGCAGAGCTTTTAATACACACCCGTTCCCAAGCAAGAGCTTGGGAACGAGGATGTTTTGTTGTTATAATATTTTACTACCCTCCGATAATATCCCCAACTCTTGCATCATCTTTGCTTCCAGTTTATCAAACTCACCAAGATTCTCTTCTGGAATAAATCGCATTTGTACAACTTCAGAGAGAGAAGGTATTGAAATTATTCTTGAAAGTTCAACATTAGATTGTAGCAATGCGCCTGCCTTATCATAAAATTTTATGATTATTTCTAGCATAAGATACTGTTTTTTCAGTGATGTATAAGTATCATGGATATCGTAAGCATTTTGATACAAAAAATCTTCCCTGATCAAACGGGCGGTTTCCATTATGAGCCTGTCTTTCGGTGAAAGGGAATCAACTCCTACCAATCGTACTAATTCCTCAAGTTCAGCCTCCTTCTGTAATATATTCATCGCCTTCACACGATAAGCTTTCCAGTCTTTACCAATGTTAGCGTTAGAGTAACTATCAACGACATCCTGGTAAAGAGAATAACTGTTTAACCAGTTAATTGCAGGGAAATGCCTTTGAGACGCAAGTCCGTCGTCAAGACCCCAGAATGCCTTCACTACACGCAGGGTAGCCTGGGTCACTGGCTCCGATAAATCACCGCCCGGAGGAGAGACAGCCCCAATCACACTCAAGCTTCCTCGTCGTTCATCAGAACCAGAACAAATCACATTCCCAGCGCGTTCATAAAAACTTGCAAGTCTGGAACCCAG
>MHYY01000059.1 GCA_001830285.1 Planctomycetes bacterium RIFCSPLOWO2_12_38_17
TATGGGGGAATAGAAAGGATAACTTCTATGTTGTTGGATATAATCCAGAAAGTCACCACTAACATTTTTAATTTTAAGATTATTATAAAAAGGAGTGCAAAACCATGAAAGTAAGAGATATTATGGATCCATCGCCAGATATCATTCGAACCTCAGACACCTTTGAACATCTCATAAAAATACTGAGTGAGGCGAAATATCACGTTGTTTTTATTGTTGATAAAGAGGATAAACTGGTGGGAATCGTAACGGAAGGGGATATTATAAAAGTGCTTATTCCCAAATACATAACTGTGGATGAATCCCTTATTTCAGTAATGGGTGTAGATTACTTTGAGAAAAAATGCATTGAAAGTAAAAATCTCACTATTAATGAGATTATGTCAAAAGTAGCTTTCATGGTCAATGAAGATGATCCCATAATAAAGGCTGCTGCGCTTATAGTCGTTAACAGGATACAATCCGTTCCGGTAGTTAGAGACGGCAAGGTCGTTGGAATTGTGCCCCGCTCAATCTTGCTAAAGCATATAACAAGAGTTCTTGCTGAAAATTAAGTAGATTTCTCGGTTTGCTCTGTGGTCATTTTGAAATTCATACATTAATTTAAGGAAATAAATACATGGTATTCTGGATCGCTACTATCATCTTTATTGCATCGTACGGACTAATCGTCTCTGAAAAGCTCGAAAAAACAAAGGTTGCGTTAGTTGGCGCAGGCTTGATGTTGATACTTAAAATCGTAAGTCAGCACGAGGCTTTTTATGATGAAAAATTTGCCATAGATTATAACGTTATATTTCTTCTCATCGGCATGATGATTATCGTCAACATCTTGAGCAAAACGGGGCTATTTCAATTTCTGGCAATAAAGTCTGCAAAGCTGGCAAAAGGCAAACCTTTTCAAATTCTTATTTTCTTTACCTGCATTACTGCCGCGCTTTCTGCCATTCTTGATAATGTGACTACTGTGCTGCTTTTGGTTCCGGTTACCCTGTTTATCGCAGACGAACTGGAACTAGACCCCTTCCCATTTTTGATATCGGAAATTATGGCATCTAATATTGGTGGTACTGCAACGCTTATCGGCGATCCACCCAATATCATGATTGCCAGCAAGGTACAGCTCACCTTTATGGATTTTATCTATCATACTGCACCAGCAGTCCTCTTTATTTTCGCCTTCTTCCTCCTAACGGTAAAATTAATCTTTGGAAGGAAACTTCATGTAAAAGAAGAGGTCCGACTAAAGATACTCGCGATAGATGAATTTAGCTTGATCAAAAACTATAGTTTGTTAAAAAAATCACTCGGTGTGTTGGGCGTGGTTGTACTGGGATTTATCTTTCATGGCATACTCCATTACGAACCTGCAACGATTGCCATTATGGGTGCGGCTATCCTGCTTATTATATCGAAGGAAGACCCGCATCATGTGCTGAGGGAATTGGAATGGCCAACGCTTTTCTTTTTTATCGGTCTCTTCATTATTGTCGGCGGCGTCATTAAGGTGGGTCTGATTTCTAACCTTTCTGAAGGTATGATTTCACTGACAAAACCAAGCGCAGAAAACATGTTTGTTACAGCAATTACCACCTTATGGTTTTCTGCTATTAGTTCAGCAATCGTTGATAACATCCCCTTTGTGGCGAGCATGATACCCCTCGTTATGGATACCGCGCATACGGTATTCCCCGCTGGAACGGATTTTAAATCAGTTGTCCAGCATTCAACGCTTATGCCGGTATGGTGGTCTTTGGCGCTGGGCGCATGCCTTGGCGGAAACGGTTCACCAGTGGGTGCATCTGCAAATATTATTACCTTAGGTCTGGCGGAAAAGGCTGGATACCCTATAACGTTTAAGAAATTTATTATCTACGCAATACCCATTACCATTGAGACGATTATCCTATCTACTATTTACATCTGGTTACGATATTATATCATTCTTTAAAATGTTTGAAAAACCTGTACTACGATTTTTACTCGACAAAATTTGAAAAATGCCTTAATCTATGACTCAGATATTGCTTATCCTCATACTGTGCTATCAGATGGAACTAAATAAGCGTTTGCAAATATTCGCTTTTCAATTCAATATGCTATGACAGAAAAAAACAACCAAATAGACAAAAACAATAAACATACAGAACCAGCAAAGATACCGGCTTCTCATAAACCAATGAATACATGGAAGCACATGGTTGCCCATGTTTGCATATGGTTTCTGGTAATAATACTTGTCATGGTTTATTTTACCTCAACAGGTTCACCACAAGCTGGCCTTGTAGAGGTTGGAGTATCTGCGTTAATCTTTGTCGCTTTGTTTCACCTCGTTATGAAATTTTTTCCTCTCGTCTCTAAGATCATTACTTCGGTAATTGTAATAGGTTTTGGGATTGCATTAATCTTCGTGAATTACCACTATTTGAAAGTTGTTAAAAAGGATGCCTCACTGAAGCAATTATTAGTGGGAGACCTGCTCGTTCATAAGATTTTAAAAACCATCAAAAAAGAGCCTATTGCATTAGTAACCAAAGAAGAAATTCCTACAGCAGGTTTGGAATCTGAACATAAAAAATTATCATCGGCAGTATCTCCTGATCAACTTAAAATAACGATTGCAGATACAATTACGTCGGGCACAAACTTGGAATTCTTACATATTACACCACCTGCGCCCGTGATTAAAATAGGAACAGCATTTGTGGCCGGAAAATATAAGATGGAGTCGTATGTGGGTAATATGACTGAGGAGATTTCTCATTTGACCTTTACAATAGAAGAACATGAACCAATAGTCCAGCAGGTTACGGGGGAAAAAGATCTAATGCCTTTGCTCCTTCTTGAAGTCATTCGGGAAACACCTACTACGGCGTTAAAAGACCAAAAGATTCAACGCCCTATATCCGAGATGACTACATCAATTCATATGATAAAATTGTGTGAGCCTTTAAAGGAAAGACACATACCGATTAATTAATTTGATAGTATTTGAAAGGAGTCATATTATGAAAATGTCTATCGTTATGGCGCTTATGCTGTCAGCTTTAGTAAATGTGGGTTATTGCCAGGATCAGGGAAAAGATGAATTACTGGATGCCGCTATCAAGGAATTTCAACAAGCTATAGAAAAAAACCCAAGTTGCGCCGATGCGCACTATAATCTTGGGATTGTGTATAGTGAAAAAGGAATGGTAGAAGATGCTATCAACGCATACAAAAAAACGTTAGAGATCGAACCCAGTTTTGTAAAAGCATATAACAATCTCGGCGTAATTTATTATGAGGCGGGTCGGTTAGATGAAGCCATTGAAAGCTTAAAGAAGGCTATTGCATCATCTACACAGTATACCGAGGCATTTTATAATTTAGGGATCGTTTATCATGGAAAGAAGCAATATTCAGATGCCCTGGCAGCCTTTAAAAAGGCCGTGGAACTTAACCCAAAATTTGAAAAGGGATATTATAATTTAGGTGTTACATATTCTTCTATGGATGCCATAGAAGAATCTCTAGCCGCCTTTAAAAAAACGGTTGAAATTAACCCACAATATTCGGATGCTTACTATAATATAGGCGTCGCCTATGCAAAGAAGGATCAACTTGACGAGGCTATTAAATCCTTACAAAAAGCCCTGGAACTTAACCCAAATGACGATAAGTCACATTTCGCTTTGGGTGTAATCTATCAAGCTAAACGGAAGGCAAAAGTATCCAGCGGGAAGTTAGAAAAACCGTAATACCGCACCTCTGAAGAACTCGCATTAAACATGGTGGAAAAGATTTTTAAGAAACTCGTCTTTTGCGCATTTTCAATTCTTATCATATTCTGGAGCATAAGTCCTTTTCTCTGGATTTTACGTCTCTTAGGAAATACTACATGATTGCAAAATATATGAAAACTATCACACCTTTGTTTATCTGTGTGCTGTTACTAATAGGTCATTTTTTAATTGCCAATATTAACCTTGCAAACGATTGGAGTTTGGAAAATCAACCATTAAAATATGAATGGGGGCTTGAGGAACAAACGGCTGAACACGATAAATGCAATAGCATAATATTGCATTATGACGGTAATACATGGAATCATGTATATCATACACACGATACACGGTTAACAGATATTTATGGATTCGGCGATAACAACATATTTGTTATTGGCGATAAAGGCACTATACTCCACTACGACGGCAATTCCTGGACTCGTCAGGAAAGCCGTATTCCACACAGGTTGAATAGTATCTGGGGAAGCAGCCCGCATAATATCTACATTACAGGAGACCATGGCACTATCCTTCATTATAATGGCACAGAATGGAAAACGCAGACGCTCGGTGTAAGCAATTGGTTAAGCAGTATCTGGGGATTTGATGAAAACCATATATTCGTTTCAGGCTCTTTAGGGAAGCTATTATTCTACAATGGCGAGAAGTGGACCGAACAAAATAGCGGGACTACCAATTGGCTTTACGGAATTTGGGGCAGTAGTAAGAGCAACGTTTATGCAGTAGGTGTTTATGGCGCAATATTACATTACAATGGAAAAATATGGGAAAAATCAGTTCAAATCACTAACAAAAGACTTATGGATATTTGGGGAGCAGATTCAAAAAATATATACACTGTAGGCGCAGATGGCATTATCTTACATTATGATGGAGCCAAATGGACACGCCAGTTAAGCAATACCAACAACTGGCTTAGAAAGATTTGGGGTATTGATAATAACAATATCTTTGCAATCGGTGATAACGGCATTATAATTCATTATGATGGTAAAAATTGGAAAAGGCAGAAAAGTATTACCAATTATCATTTACTTGGTATTTGGGGAAATAGAAAAGATAATGTTTATGTTGTTGGTTCTAATCCAAAAGGACTTTATTAATCAATTTTAGATATACTATGACTCTACCTTCTTTTCTACCTCTTTTAATCACAGGCGTAACCGGCGTCCCGGGCTACAGCGCATACAAGTATTTCCATTCAAAATACCCTGACCACGTCATAGCTATAAGACCTGTTCGGTACTGGCCGCTTCGAGGTGAAGGAATTATTCCACTCGATATAGAAGATCGCAGGGGACTTGCCAATTTAATGAGGCAAAAAAAATTCAAATCTGTTTTAAATGGCGCCGGGTCTTGTGCCCTGAAATCATGTGAAATGAATCCAGTGCTTGCCTATCGCGTAAATGTACAGTCAGTCTTAAATGTCCTGGAAATGATTGGTGAGCATGATGTCAGGTTGATTCATCTTTCCACCGACTTGGTATTCCCCGGTAAGCAAGACGGCTTATACACTGAAGAAGCCCCCGTAGCGCCCGTTACTGTCTATGGTAAAACAATGGCTATTGCAGAGGAAATTATTACGCTCAGATACCCTTCTGCAGCAATCTTCCGTATATCGCTTCCCATGGGAATAAGTGTTAATGGTCATGCAGGGGCAATTGACTGGATACAATCCCGATTTAAAAAGAATAATCCTGCGACATTATACTTTGACGAGGTTAGGTCACCTTTTTATTGTGAAGACTTCAACATGGTTGTTGAACTTACGCTTGAAAAGAAGCATATTAGCGGCATATATCATTTTGGTTCACACAGACACCTCACACTTTATCAGATAGGACAGATCGTAAACAAGGTGGGCGGATACGCCCCGCATTTACTCAAGGGATGTATGCGCATAGAGGCTGGTCCGATCCCACCAAGGGCAGGAAATGTTACGATGAGCAATAAAAAACTCGTCCATGTTTTAGGACTCGACCCATTCCGCAAATGGCCCTATCTGGAACATCACGTTCCCGATGGGAAGGACTGGCATTATGAACGCCCAGAGCACATGACCTTTCATCCAGAACAGATTTACGCATGTCTTTATCAAATACCCATTGCCTGCTAAGTAACAATTAGCGGTTGAATGCAAAATTTAGTCTAAATTTTATACATTCGATTTTGTTGTTTAAACTAAATAATTCTTAACAACAAAAATAAAGGGGCGTCACACCTCTTGGCATGACACCCCTTTTCTTAACTTATCAACTAATGTATGGTCAGTAATTATTTTACTTCGTTACTGTTACCTTCGTCTTTGCCTTCAGGCCAGCCGAGGCTTCCTTAAAGACTACCTTTGCTGAACCCTTTTTGTTTCCTGTAATCGTAAATGTTGCCTGACCATTGGCATCTGTCTTCGCCTTAGACGGTGAAACTGTCGCTATGCTTGTGTTATTAGAAGTTGCCTTCACTGTATCATTAGCTACTGCGCAACCGTTTGCGCCTGTTACCGTAATACTTACTGTCGTGCTGTCGCCCTTCGTTACTGTAGCTGTAGATGGTGCAGATATCGCCGTGGCAACATCGCATGCTACTGGCGTTGGCGTTGCAGAAGACGTTAATGCTATATTCGCCGTTGCTGTTTGGCCGCCAACCACCGTAGCCGTTGTTGCATTCGGTTGATAACCAGTTGCCGTTGCCGCAACAAGGTAGCTTCCAGCATCAACATCAGCGAATTC
>MHYY01000060.1 GCA_001830285.1 Planctomycetes bacterium RIFCSPLOWO2_12_38_17
AATCGAAGAATCTACAGGTATAAGAGTGGATTTTATCTTCGCATTTACCCCTTATGAGATAAATGCAATAAAGAGGGTGAAAAAAGTAATAATAATGGGACAAGAGGTGTCATTTGCCTCTCTAGAGGATCTGATAATACACAAAATTTTTGCAGGCAGACCAAGAGATCTGGAAGATGTAAAATCTATTATCATTAAAAACACTGGGATAGACAGCAAATATATACGAAATTGGCTGAAGGAGTTTGAGGTATCTGCAGAAGAAAAGAAGGATTTTTTAATTACTTTTGAAGAGATATTGAGTCGGATAAATTCATAAATTGTGATGCTTACCACATGTATTATTGAAAAAGGTAGGGGCGAACGGCCGTTCACCCCTACCTTCAGAATAAACAAAAAACTATATTCTATACATATCCTTTAAAAATACTGTTTTATACCCCAGAATGATGAACTCTTACGGAATGCCTCATCAAGGTCAATCTCAACAACAACACCCCATTCATATTCAGGAATCCAGCACCATGTACCTATCACAGGAACACCCCTATAGTCTGGATAACCTGCAACCTCGTACCCTTCACTTCCGCTTAAGCATTCGGCTATTCCCTTTGTCAACCTTCCTGATTTAGGATTAATCCCTTTGAGTTCCAAAGCTGTCCTGGTTTTTATCATTTCTTTCCTTTTAAGTTCGATTACAAATCGTGACTCAGTGAGAAGAACCCCTTCCGAATTGATAAGATAGGTTTCACCGCTTTCACCAATCTCAGTACTTTGCATGAGTTTGTTCAAATCCATTATATCAATTCGGAGAACCACCATACCTGCAAAATTCCCATCACTATCCTTGACTACAGAAGATACAAACAACGTAGGCACATTACGTTCGACCTTGCCGAACTCATTCAAAATCGGTGTAGTTGAGGGCTTCACGTCACTCACAAAAACGCCACGCTTTTTCGCTTCTACGAAATAGTCTTCCCCGGAAAAGTTCATATTTACCAGATTTTTTTCTGTCGATAACTTTACAATCCCAGCAGAGTCACAGATAAATATACCTTTATACCCATATTCATCTCTGATAAACTCCAAATAGTTTAGTGCATTTACAAATTCATCCACCGATGTAACCCCCTTTATATAATGAAGTGTCTGCGGTTTACTGGCAATTGCCATGGCATTATTCTTATGCCCTCCCATGGACATCCTCAGCAAGCTGACTTGCCGATGCATAAAACCTCGCAAATTTTTAATGGTGGTTTCCTGAAAAAGTTTACGAACTTCATTACATGCCTCATCTATGTCAATTTCGGCAATAAGACCCCAATTAAGATACGGCAGCCACATCCAGTAGCCAAGCACACTGGCACCTCGATAATCAATGTAGCCTGTATCATTGTATCCCTCCATTCCTTTCAAACATTGCTGAACCGCCTGTGTCAGATTTCCTGTCTTGGGATTTGCCACCTTCAACTCTAACGTTGTCCTCTTTTTTATAAGGCCGTCTTCCTTAAGATCAGCTGTAAATCGGGATGAGGTTAACATGTACCCATCTTTGTTGATTAAATAAATTTCTCCAGTTTCCGTTGCTTTCATAGGTATTATTAATTTTATAAGTTCATTTACGTCGAGTCGAAAGACCAAAACCCCCAAGACATCCATTTTTTCACTAGTAACCTGGGTTGATACAAACATCGTAGGTAGACCCAACTCCAGCTCACCGAATTCATTCTCGATAGGTACCGTAGAAGGCATGATGTCGGAAAAAAACGTTTTACCCTTAATTGACTCTTGAAAATATTGTGCAGAGGAAACATCCTTTCCGATATTATTTTTATCCGTCGAAACAATGATCGTACCCGACGGGTTTACAACAAAGACTTCCTTGTAATGGTATATATTTTTCAGAAAAGTGAGATATTCAAGGGGTTTAGAAAAATCTGGCTCCAGCTTCTCTCGAATTACCGAAGCACGGTAGGCAGGCAAGTTATTGGCAGTAACCCTTATATCTTTTTTCCTGGTATCCATCCATGCAGTGATAATTTCAGCCTGTTTTCGTGTAATGCCCTGCAAGTCCCTTCCTATACCTTCCCTAATGATACTAAGTGTGTCAGAGAAGGCGACTTTTGTAATTCCGGTGAATAACAGAAATAAGGCGAATACTGCTATAGTTGATCTTGTTATTTTGCGCATGATTTATTCTCCTTATGAAAATATTAACAGGTACGATAAGAAACAATATGACAATAACTACAACCAACTATATTTCAGAAATCTCGTTCTCGTCCCATTTCTTTTTTGTTATAAAAACAAAACACTTCTTCTAACGTATGATTAAAAACTCAAATAATTATACAAGGCTTTTGAAAATATTCAAAATAATTAATCTATAAATTATCTTAAATTGTTAATTGAGTTGATTTTGTTTACTTGAATATTTTTTATATCGCACCATTCTGCAATTTTTCAGTATGTAGAAGATTTTACACGCATTATTAAAAGCTTGGGGAAAAAATTCAAATTTACTCCATTAAACAATAAGAAACATAATTTGTGAGATTATTTGTTTATGAATATACCTGTAAATATTGTAAAAAATAAGGTAGGAGACGGTTTCTTTATTCTGGTATGTATTTTAATATTGACCCTAATGTATTTCAGTTATTTATTTAGAAACGAAGGAAAACATTATTTGGAATAGGTTGGGCAAAAACTTTAAAGTTCAATCAGTTTAGTGCCCTAAGTTTTATTTAAGTGGCTCTATGACCTCAACACCCCTTGGCACATCAAATATAAACAATTTATCTGACATACCCTTGTTAAGCGTGATATTTGTGAGTTCTATCACGTTAACTACCTCTCCGCCACTTTCATAAAGTTCAATCCTATTGGGTAACCAGAAACCCTCCTCTATCCATAGCTTTATTTCAGAATATTGAGCCTTTGGGTCTTTTGGTATCATGTCAAGTATGTAAAATTTCTTTTTTGCAACTTCTTTTACATCAAGCAAGTTAATCTTATAATTCTTTTTTGCTTGATTTACTGATTCACCGTACCCGAATTCAAAAAAACTTATACCCTGTGTTGACTGTCTGCTGTTACTTAATTCGTACTTTTCAACCTGCTTTTCCTTGGGGTGGTATATCCATACATATTTACCGTCAACGATGTTGATCTCATAGCGCGGGGGATAAAATTTTAAATACAATTTTTTTGGTTTTTTATAGCTCAAATCCCCCTTTGAAATCTCGTTAGATTCAAGTAACTTGATTGTACGGGTGAAGACAATATTTGCCCTTAAAGTTTTGAATACGATATTAGCGTTTTCTACTTCAATCAGGACTTCATCAAGATTTTTAAAACCCGACGCTTCTATGCATGATACGATTGGATTAATAGTAAAAATGCTAATCAATAATATTGAGAGCAATATTAATCTATTTTTATACAAAACTTCCTCCTATAAATTTTGATGCGCTTTTTCGTAGTGCTCAATAATATGTATAAGCTCTCGAATATTACTGATTTCAAAATCCGGCAATACTTCAGTTTCTATATATTCTTTATATTTTAGCAGTGCAGTTTTTGCCCCAGCCGCTTTACCACACATAATGTCATATTTATAATCACCCACCATTAACAAGTAGTCGGTATGAATATTCATTTGCTTACTAAGCATGAAAATTGGGTCGGGTGCGGGTTTAGGTTTTATTGTATCTTCGCGTGTTGCAATGAAATCGAAATGCAAACCGTGCTTGTGAAGAACGGTTTTAACAGATTTGCGGGAATTACGTGTTAAAAGCGCCTTCTTTATATTTTTTTTGTCAATAACTTCCAGTATCTCACAAACACCTTCGTTAAGTTCAGATTCAATTGCCGCCTGTGCCTCATAACGTTCCAGTATTGATAATGCCCTTATACGTTCTTCAGGACTTGACTTTTCTGCATATTCTATTATAAACCCAGTTTTGGCTCCGATTTCTCGTTCGATGGCTGCAAAGTCCACATTTGGCTTTGTAAGTGTGCCATCCATGTCAAATATAATTCCGTGTAACATAATTTAAATAGTCAGTTCAATAATATATGTTTATTAAGATTTAAAAATTTATACAAAGTATACACTTTATTAACATCTTTAAACGGCTGTGTTCTAAAAGAAATTAGATAATTAAAGCCAGCCTTTATGTAATAATATTTACTGAATAATTATAGTATAAATACTTTATTTATACAATAAGATTAGATTAACATTACTATTGTTTTCTTACTATATTTAGGCAATATTTTATAATTGACTTAATTTCGTTTTATGATATTCCTTCGCATAAAGAAAGCGTTAAAATATTGAATTATTTCAAATGGGATTTTATTTCTGACATGTTTAACCATTATTCACAATACAGCCTAAAATATTTTTGTGGGCAGTGGAATTATGGGAAAAGCATTTATCTTATAATAATATTATTTTCTGGAATCTTTTCTGTTATATGCGGTTCCTGTAGTTCTATATTTGCGGAAAGTACGGGACTATTAGTTGTTAAAACCATGGATACTGAGAGGAATAAATTGGCTTATGTTCCATTTACCCTGGATTATAAAAATTATAAAACAAATAGCAGGGGCGAAAAGAAGATATTGGTTACTGCAGATAAAACGCACATAATTATATTTGGGGAGGTTGAAGGCTATACTATCAGTACGCCAGAAGATGGTAAAGAGACGTTTGAAGTTGATGCAGGTGAAAAAGAGGTAGTTGTGGCGAAATATGAGAAAAATGTTACTCCAACACCTACCAGGACACCTACAGCAACCGTAACCGCTACTCCAAAAACAACGCCTACTGCAACACCTACAGCAACTGTAACAGTTACTTCAACGCCACAAACTACAACTATTCCATGGCAGATGTTTCACTATAACTCGCAGCATAGGGGACAAAGCCATAACAATGGGCCTCATTCTAATAATTTAAAATGGAAATATACTCAGAGTGATATTGACGATGGGAGTTTGCCTAATAGTATGGGTGTGGATTCGGACGGTAACCTTTATGTAACGGCTGGAAACAAATTACTTGCGATAAATTCAGATGGAGTATTGAAGTGGAGCAATGACATCGGCGGGACGGGGGGAACTGCAATATCTTCAGATGAATCAATCATTTATGCAGTGGGCAAGGATAATCTTTATGCATTTACTTCATCGGGGGATAAATTGTGGAGCTTTACTGAACCTACGGATAACATCTTTGGTGAGCCAAACGTTGGTCCTGATGGTACTATTTATATTGGTTCATGGGATACATATGTTTATGCAGTAAATTCTGATGGGTCGCTTAAATGGAAATATCAGACAGATGGCTCCATAGCGCCTCTGGCATCACCTACCCTGAGTAATGATGGTGGTACAATCTATGTGGGCAGTGGGGACAGAAATAAGGATGTTGGAGGGACTCTCTATGCATTGAATTCAGATGGAACCTTGAAATGGAAGGTGGCAAATATTGATAGTGCAAGGGTTAGCGGGGCAGTAGTCGGTAGTGATGGAACAATATACGCTACAGGTTCTGGAAAAGTCCATGCATTTGATGAGAATGGAAATAAACAATGGGAATCAGGTAAAGATACGGCATCAAGTTTAGCGCCATCTTTATCATCAGATGGAACACTTTATGTCGGTACATCGGACGGTAAGGTATATGCCATTGATTCCTCAAATGGCATCACAAAATGGTATTACCAGACAGGGGCAAACCCTGATTATACTGGTGATCCCAAAGACCCTCAATATGGTGTACTGGCTACAATAGTAATCGGTGCGGATGGTATTTTATATGTTGGAGCTATGGATGGGGTAATGCGTGCTATGGATAAAAACGGTACTGTATTGTGGACATACCAGACTGGAAAAAATATTAATGAAAACTGTCCTGCAATAGGTCCCGATGGAACACTGTATTTCAGCTCTGTCGATAAATATATATATGCCATTAAGGACGAATAAAATTCATTAACTAAAAATAACAGGTTAGGGTAGGTGGAAATTATAGAGTTGAATTCAGGGAATCGAATAAATAATGCGATTAGAAATAAAAAAGGAAAGAAGAACATTTGGAGATTTTTCCAGTTTTCTTCTTTCCTTTTCGTTTAGAATAAATGCTAGTTTAATTCAGAATTATTTATCCAAGATTATTTCTTCTCGTGTGCCTTTTTGCACAATGGACATGCAATATAATCAATATTACATTTATCGCAGTGCTGAACATCCCATGCACTCAGTTTCTTTTTACAATCAGGGCACTTCATATCCCATGTTGCCAGAGTTCTTCCCTTTACGGGTCTTACACGAACCTCTTTGCATTTTGGACATTTACTTTCCTCCATGAGCGCAGAGTATCCTTCTGCTGCTGCCTTATTACATAAAGTGCAGGCTATTACGTCTTTATCACATTTATCGCAGTGATGGACTGAAAACTCTGTTGCTTCGCCTTTACACTCCGGACAAACCATTATCATGCTTGAAAGCGTTTTTCCCTTCACAGGGCTTACACGTACGTCTTTACATGAAGGACACATTGGTGTTTCAATAGTTGCATGCTCTGGCGCCAATGCCTTTTCACTGTCTTTATGCGTTTCGGCTGGTGCTTGAGGAGCCGCTTCTTGAGCAAATACAGAATTACCAACGCCCAACGTTAAACCTGCAGAAGTAAAAACAGCCGCTAAAACTCCTACTAATTTTTTACTTAACACACACATATTTAAAATCCTCCTTTCGGATATAAAAAAAATTAAAGACATTTTACGTTTAAAGTCACGCGTATAAATATAGCAAAATAAATGAAAATATACAATACTTTTAACCTTTTATTTCAAAATTGTCAATTAATTTATTAAAAATAAATTATTAAGTAATGCTTATTAATTATTTGTTATTTAGTAGGTTATGTTGATGTTTTTTAATTTTTAATAATTTAATTATCTCCATAATAACAAAAATAATTGAAGCGAAGCCAAAGACTATAACCCAATCCATTGGTTCTAACGGTGTTACCTTAAATACATTATTAAAAAATGGTGTATAAATGATAGCAACTTGCATTGCCATAGAAATAGATGTAGCCAGAATAAGTTTTTTATTAGTAAAAATGCCTACTTTGAAAAGCGAATCTTTAGCATTTCTACAATTAAAAGAGTGAAATAATTGAGAAGTTACCATTACACAAAAGGCGACAGTCCTTGCCCGTGCGAGATCGCCGGTCAGGCAGCATGGCATTACTTCATATCTGAACCAGTGATAAAGATTGCCTCGTATTGTTGTGCTTGTATAATATAAAACAAACAAGTAAGCCAGGAGTGTACTAAAAGCGATAAGGAAACCCTGGAATACAATTAATTTACCAAGTTTTTTGTCTATAATATGTTCTGTTGACCTTCTGGCAGGCCTTTTCATAATATCAGGGTCAACTGTATCAACTCCTAACGCCAATGCTGGTAAACCGTCCGTTGCAATATTTATCCATAATATTTGTATCGGGAATAATGGTAGCGGAAGGTTAAATAAAGAGGCGAAGAGCATAGTCAAAATCTCGCCTGCATTACAGGAGAGCAGATAATGGATTGATTTCTTTATATTATCATAAATACCCCTTCCTTCCTCAACGGCTGAAACGATGGAGGCGAAGTTATCATCAGTAATGACCATATCTGATGCTTCTTTTGTGACGTCTGTACCTGTAATACCCATTGATACTCCAATACTGGCTTCTTTAACGGCAGGTGCATCGTTTACGCCGTCGCCGGTCATGGCTACAACAGCATTCAATCTTTTCCACGCCTTAACTATTTTCAACTTATGTTCAGCTGTAACACGTGCATATATAGCTATATTCTGAACTTCTTTTAACAAATCATAGTCAGAAAGCATATCTAATTCCATTCCGTCAATTGCCTTTGACTTGTTACGAAGAAATCCTAGTTCTTTGCCAATTGCAACAGCTGTATTTTTATGGTCTCCAGTGATCATAATAGTTGTAACTCCAGCATTATGACATGTAGCAACAGCGCGCTTAGCTTCAGGTCTCGGTGGGTCAATCATTGCCAGTAGAGCCGCAAAAATCATGTCTTTTTCAACAACTTCTGACGCATGACTGATTTTTTCTTGCTCATGTGTTTTAAATGCAATACCGAGCACACGCATGGCATTTCCTGTCATATTGTAATTCTCATTTAATATAAGCTCGACATCGCTTTCTGTAATATTCCTTACCGTTCCATTAATGAGTATCTTAGTGCAATCTTTTAATATGACGTCCGGCGCCCCTTTTTCGCAGACTAATGAAGTTGAATGAGGCGTATTTCTAACAGTTGTCATTTTCTTCCGGTTTGAATCAAATGGGATTTCTGAAATAAGAGGGAAATCTTTTTCTAATAATTCCTTCCATATACCAGCTTTGGCAGAGACGCTTAATATAGCGCCTTCAGTGGGATCACCGATTATTTTCCATGTATTATCGTCTTTTTTAAGGTAGGCATTGTTGCACAGAGTCCCAATTCCTAATGTAAATTTCAATATACGTTGATCAGTTTCGGTAAAAGGCATACCATTAACAGAGAATTTGCCTTCCGGTGTATAACCTGTTCCTGATACATCAAAAGTTTTATTATTAGCAAAGATATTTCTCACAGTCATTTCGTTTTGAGTTAGAGTGCCTGTTTTATCTGAGCAGATAACTGTGGCACATCCGAGGGTCTCTACCGATGGTAATTTTCGAATAAGAACGTGTCTTTTTACCATGCGTTGTACACCTAGTGCAAGGGCAATAGTTACTATTGCAGGTAATCCTTCAGGAATTGCAGCAACGGCAAGACTTACCGAGGTAAGAAATGCCTCCAAGAGCGGGTCTTTTCTCCACAATTCCAGGAGGAAGACAATTGTGACAATTACCAGGCACAGATAGACAAGCTTTTTACCGAATGCTTCGAGTTTTTTCTGGAGTGGGGTCTCTTCTTTTCCTGCCTTCTGAATAAGACCGGCAATCTTACCCAATTCGGTGTGCATTCCCGTTGCTACAATAACACACGTTCCTTTACCACTCGTTACCGAGGTGCCCATAAACAGCATATTTTCTCTGTCTCCAATAGGTAAAGAGGAATTCATAAGTGGTTCTGTGGATTTCCCAACAGGCGTTGATTCGCCCGTAAGGGAGGCCTCTTGTGTTCTTAGGCTAAAAGACGAACATAGTCTGCCATCGGCTGGGACATAATCTCCAGCCTCCAACAAGGCAATATCCCCAGGTACAATATCTCGAGACGGTATGGAATGCATTTCACTGTCTCGCAAAACCTTTGAAAAAGGCGATGACATCTTTTGTAAGGCTGCTAGGGATTTCTCTGCACGATACTCCTGAATAAATCCAATGATAGCGTTAATTATTATTATGGCAAAGATAGCTAGTGCATCTATCCATTCTTTTAGAACGCCAGAAACTATTACAGCCGCAAGCAATACCCAGACGATAAAGTCATTAAATTGCTCAAGAAATACCCAAAGGGGGGAGATGCCTTCTTTTTCTTCTAGTTGATTATAACCGTGTTTTTTAAGCCTGTTTTCCGCTTCAGTTTGACTTAGTCCTGTGTTAACGTTGGTATCAAGGGACCTTATTACCTCATCGCTTTGTAAGGTATGCCAATGCAAATCGAATAACTTATTAATCATTTTGTGTCTGTTGATCAATATTTAAAAATATCATGTAGGTATGGTTATTAATGTTAGTGCACACTATATTTATTATATTATGAAATGATACAGTGTTTATTTTATATAGGATGCAGGATCTTTTTTGAACGCATTTTTGCAATGCCCCGAACAGAAGTAATAAACCTTGCCCTTATATTCTTCTGATGGCGCTTTTTTGGTATCAGTGACATCCATATTGCATACAGGGTCTTTTGCTACTTCTACCTTTTCACCCTTTGTCTCGGCTTTTGTTGATACAGTGTGAACGCCTGAACTATTGTGAGTACCTTCTTTGCTATACATCGCACCGCACCCAAATATCATACAATTAGCGCTTGTTATACTTAACCCAATCATAAAGGTTGACACTATTATTTTATTCTTAATCCCCTTCATTTTTTACCTCCTAAAAACAGTTAAAATAGTTTTACATGATGTAAAAGATAGTTAACACCTTACTAATCTTTAGAATAAATGTCAAATAATTTTTATGCGTTTATTTTATAAACGTGTTTAATCTTTGCTTTCCCATTCTTCCCAGAGGGTGACGCCATAATCTGTCTCATCTGAGTGGCAGCCGTAGCAGGAATTTGTAATAACTGTGCTTGGACTGTTTATTATACCAGTTGATGTATTGTAATCAGCCATGGCTTTACTGGTATATGGTGTTATAACATCAAAGACGTGTGATGAGATGTCGTTGTCCACCGCAGTTTTAGCAGTCTTTGGCATGTGACAGCCTGTACACAAGCTGCCTCCAACATCTGAAGAACTGAACTTATGATTAGCGTGAATGTTATATCTTTTGCCATTCTTTTTTTCGGTTTCGGCAAGGTCATTATGGCAATCGGTGCAGAGTTTGTTGTTATCATTTTGTTTTAGCAATTGTGGTGTTCCTTCTACACCTGCTCCATGAGATTCATGGCATGTTATACATTTATTGCCGGCATAATTATAGTGTACACTCTTAGTAAAATCTTGATACTGTTGGCGGTGTTTTTGGGAATGATTATTTTCTGAGGCGTTTTCGCCGTAGACACTTGTATTATTGTCATTCCAATAGCCTGCCGTTGATTTACCATCGGAGGTTGTTTCTTCAATGTAATCAGAAAGTATCTTGCCGGGTATGAATGGAGTAATGTTTTCGCCATCAATAATGCACGGATATTCTGTCTCAAAATCAGCCCCGGAAGTGCCTGCTTTACTAATAACTCGAATGTGGCACTGACCGCAAACCTCGTTACCTCTATCTGTTGCTGTGTATTCAGGATTTACAATATATTTCCCTTTTCCTCCTCCAACACTTACGTGCTGTCCTCCAGGTCCGTGACAACTTTCGCATCCAATGCCTGTTTCATTTGAGCTTGAAACGAATTCACCGTCTATATTTCTTGTTATACCAAGACCGGTCATATGGCAGCCTTCACAATTTTGTTCAAAGGATTTGTTTATATTAGGTGGAACATCTGTATCAGTTGAAATTAATGTATTGTCAGTATTATACCAGTTACTTGAGTTATACGAAACCCATGCTGAACTGGCGTTATTTTCATCCACATTACGATTGTTATACTGAATTGGTAAAATGTAATGACTGTTAACAATCTTGACGTGGTACCTTTGTTTTCCAGCAATAGCTACACCTCCATGAGTTCTGGCTACATCGTAAGTAACATATGTTGATTCATCCGTTAAATCGTATAATGTTACTTTATAAATATCGTTTACAATAAAAGGTTTAAACTTTACCTTACCATCGTTTGTAGTGATAGTTTCTCCGTCAAAGGGGGCGACTACTGTTTCAGATGATGGTGGAAGTATGGTGTTGGCGTGGGCTGCATCCTGCCAGTTACTTTCGCTGGGATGACAGTTTAAACAGGATACACTTCCAATGTATCCGTAATTCAAATTTGATGAAGCTGAAAGTTTTATTTTGACCTTTGTAGTTTTGCCAGATTTTACTTTTACACCAAATTTGTCATTTGATATGTAGGATTCATCGGATGTTGGGTCAGCGAGAACAATATAATCACCAGTTGTTAGGTTATTGATTTTAAACCTTCCGTTGCTATCGGTTGTCGCCATTTCTTCAAATGCAGAACCGTAGGGTGTTTCTACTGATTGTTGTTGAATACTGATAGTGATATTTGAAAGGGGGTTACCACTCGTATTTTTAATTTTACCACTTATACTGCCAGTACCGGAAGACGTATTTTTGATTATCGTGGTTTTGAGAACCGCTTTTGTTTGTGTGTATGTTAAGAATTTTTGGTCGGGTTTGTTTGATGCCCTGGATATTCCACAATAAAGTATAACGAATGAGACCAGAACACATATTGTTACCGCATTTCTTATCGGCATAAACCCTCCTTTGAATTAAGTATTACAATTTAAATAATGTGTTTCACGGCATGGTTATTGTGGAAATAGCAAAATTATATGCTGTATAAAACAAAAATCCTGTCTTTATATTGCAAATAGTAGAGTATAAGATTAGCCGTATAAAAGAAAGAGACAATGCTTCAAAGTTTATCAAACAGAGTGTGAAAGTTCAAGGATTCATCATAGTATGGGTATAGAATCGTATCTGAGTGACCAGAAGAAGAAACATTGTGTATTATTTACAATGATGATTGCTTAAACCAAAGGGTTATATAAAGATTGGATGTCTTATTGTTTTTTAAACGACTACTTTACATTGACAAGACTGTGATTGATTGTTAAAATTCCGGGATTGAAAAATTAATTTAATGAGAAAACGATTATATAATATTAATAATGTAGAGAGGTGAGAATGATACTTCCATTGCAAATTACTGCACGAAATATGGAGCTTACAGAGGCTATAAAGTCAAACATCGGGGAAAAAGCTGAGGAATTAAATAAATTTTACGATCGGATAACAAGCTGCAGGGTTGTTGTTGAGTCGCTTCCAAAACGGTCGTTATACAATGTCC
>MHYY01000061.1 GCA_001830285.1 Planctomycetes bacterium RIFCSPLOWO2_12_38_17
GCCGGCCGACTTTGAATCACTCGGCAAGTTAGACGACCTCCTTGACAGAGGAACCGAGAAATACACCAATATTATTATTGATGAGGCGCACCGTTTTAGAACAGAAACAACTATTACCTATGAGAAATTGGCAGAAATCTGCCGCGGCAAAAGGGTTGTTCTTGTAACGGCTACTCCTTATAACAATGCACCAAAAGATATTTTAAGCCTTTTAAAATTATTTCAAAAAGCCAAAAAAAGCACTATTCCAAATCTGCCTGACCTTGAAGGTTTTTTTAACAATCTGGATAAAAAGTTGAAAAAACTGGACCGTCAGAAAGATTATGCCAAATACATAAATACTGTAAGAGAAAATTCCAGAGAAATCAGGGAAAAAGTCCTTAAATATTTAATGGTTCGCCGCACCAGAACAGAGATTGAAAAATATTTTGATAAAGACATAAAAAGCCAAAACCTTAAATTCCCCGATGTTGAAAAGCCAACCCCGCTTTTTTATGAACTCAATGATACGGAGGACGGGATATTCAACAAAACCATAGAATTGATAGCGAGAAAATTCAAATATGCCCGTTATATGCCCATGCTTTATTATGAAGGTAAAATTTCACAACCAGAGGAATTATCTCAAAAGAACATGGGCAAGTTTATGAAAATCCTGCTTGTTAAGCGTCTCGAAAGCAGTTTCTTTGCATTTAAAAATTCGGTGGATAGATTCCTGCGTTCTTATGAGCTGTTTATAAAAGAGCTTGATAATGGAAATGTTTATGTAAGTAAAAAGCACACCAATAAAATATTTGAATTGCTTGAGAACGATGACGATGAAGCCGTTCAACGATTAATAGATGAAGGCAAGGCTGAAAGATATGCAAGCAGTGAATTTAGAGAAGGCTTAAGAGCGGACTTACAGCACGACCATGACATTCTCCTTGAGATTAAAAAACTATGGCATCACATTGACCGCGACCCAAAGCTTTTAAAATTTTTGGGGGAACTGTCAACGAATTCGGTTTTAAAAGAAAATCATCTGATTATCTTTACCGAATCAAAGGAAACTGCAAACTATCTGTTCAAAAACATAAATCAACAATATCCAGATAAGGTTTTATGTTTTACTGGTGATTCAGGAGAGGCAACGCGTGACAAGGTCATTGAAAATTTTGACGCCAGAGCGCGTCATCCTAAAGAAGATTACCGGATACTGGTTTCCACCGAAGTATTGGCTGAAGGCGTTAACCTGCACCGCTCAAATACAGTGATAAATTACGATATTCCATGGAACCCTACCCGAATGATGCAGCGGGTAGGGCGTGTCAACCGTGTGGATACGCTATTTGACACGATTCATACCTTTAATTTTTTCCCGACCAAACAATCAAATGACCAGATAAAACTGAAAGAAGCTGCGGAGGCTAAAATTAATGCCTTTTTAACCCTGCTTGGCGGCGACGCAGAACTTTTGACTGAAGGAGAACCGATTGCCTCGCATGAACTATTTAACCGGTTGATTTCCAAACAAACACTGGAAGGTGAGGAAGGGGCAGAGGAAAGCGAATTGAAATATCTACATGTTATAAAAGAGATTCGCGATAAAACCCCCGGCGTTTTTGAAAAAATAAAACACCTCCCCAAAAAGGCGCGTACTGCAAAGCATAATTTTGAACATGCAAACTCTCTGATTACCTATTTCAGACGCGGAAAATTGCAGAAATTTTTTAAGGCAGTGCATAAAGATGGGGTTGAAGAAATGGATTTCCTATCCGCGGCAAGAATTCTGGAAAGCGACTCTGATACAGAAAAGAAAAACCTTCCAGAACAGTTTTACGCCTTTCTGGATAAAAATAAAGAGGCATTTATCTTAGCGACAACGGAGGAAATGCCGAATCTGTGGCACAGAAGCGGACATGACAGTGCGGCAAATATCATTAGAATTTTGAAGGCAACACTAAAAAACACACAAAAACTGACAGAAGACCAGGAACTATACCTGAAAAAAGTCCTTACACAGCTTGAGGAAGGCGGACTGCCTAAACAGACGGCAAAAAAGACGCTCAAGGCATTGGATGAGCTGAAAAATGAAATAATGAATCCCCTAAAAGTTCTGGCAGTTTTGCAAATAAGTATACCTGAACGTTTCCTTGCTGAACACTATGCCGAGCGAAATCCTCAATCCTTTGGCAAGAGGGAAGTCATTTTGTCTATGTATCTGAGTGGAGAGTAGAATGGATAAACAACAGGCAATCAGTATTATAAAAAATACCTTTGAAAATCCTTTTGATAAAGATCGGTTTACCCTATTCACCAAAAACCTTTTAAACCGTGTTGAAGAAGCCCCTTTTACTTATCAGGGGCAGTTCGTCCCTGACGCTTACAAGGCATATATCAGCAGTCTGGAGCGAATCGGTAAATTCAATGATGGTGAAAACAGAATTGATATTCTTATCATAAAACTCCAAAAAGAGACTTCCCTTGAACGCGCTCGCACCATGCAGCGCAACTTTGTTGCATGGTATCTGAACGGCAGCCGTGGCGGCGAATTGAAAGAGGCGGCGCTGGTTGCTTTTGTATCGCCTGACGGGGAAGACTGGCGGTTTTCACTAGTCAAGATGGACTATAAGTTTGAACAGACTAAAAGCGGTAGAATGAAGGTAAAAGAAGAATTCACGCCTGCACGGCGATGGTCATTCCTTGTGGGTGCAAATGAAAACAGCCATACTGCCCAGAGCAGACTGGTGGACATCCTCGCAAATGACGAACACAGCCCAACCCTTGCCGAACTGGAACAGGCATTTGATATTGAAACTGTTACCAAAGAATTTTTCAAAGAATACCGTGAGCTTTTCATCCGCACAAAAGAAGAACTGGACAAAGTGGTAAAAAACGATTCAAAAATCAAAGCAGATTTTGGGGCAAAAGGTGTCAACACGGTTGATTTTGCAAAAAAACTGCTCGGACAGATTGTCTTTCTCTACTTTTTGCAGAAAAAAGGCTGGTTCGGCGTAGGCCGCGATGCTAAGTGGGGCACAGGCTCTAAACATTTTTTGCGCGAACTTTTTAAGAAAGAACACAGTGATTATAAAAATTTCTTTAATGACATTCTGGAACCGCTCTTTTATGAAGCCCTGCGCATCGGTGAAGAACGTAAGCAGGACGATTATTATTACAGCCGCTTTAACTGCAAAATTCCTTTCCTAAACGGTGGCCTTTTTGACCCCATAGGCAACTATGATTGGGTGCATACAGATATCCTCCTGCCCAACGAACTCTTTTCAAATAGAGAAAAAACAAAGGAAGGGGATATTGGCACAGGTGTTTTTGACGTCTTCGACCGCTACAACTTTACTGTCAGAGAAGACGAACCGCTGGAAAAAGAGGTGGCGATTGACCCGGAAATGCTGGGAAAGGTTTTTGAAAATCTCCTGGAAGTCAAAGACCGCAAGTCCAAAGGCACATACTACACGCCACGTGAAATTGTTCATTACATGTGCCAGGAAAGCCTTATCAACTATCTCGACGTTACCATAAATCCACCAATAACCACCGTTAAAGAAACTGCTTTTACCCCAAATACGCCTACCCAAAAGAAACTTTTTGGAGATACAGAGTCGAGGCAATTGTGTCTTACGTCAGAAAAATACCAACCAGTAGTTCCGCGCGAAGATATTGAGTCCTTTATCAGGCATGGTGACATAGTAATTGAACATGACGTAACTGCAAAAGAAAAACATGCAGAAAAATCCGATTATAATGGGAAATACAAGAAATATAAGTTGCCAGAAGGTATCCGTATACATGCAAAACTTATTGATGATGCGCTTGCTGATATAAAGATATGCGATCCAGCCATAGGCTCTGGAGCATTCCCTGTGGGGATGATGCATGAAATTGTTAGGGCCAAGCAAATCCTTACTACGTATTTGGGGGATTCTGGGGAAAGAACACCTTACAATTTCAAACGGCACGCCATCCAGGAATCCCTGTACGGTGTGGATATAGACCCCGGCGCTGTGGAGATTGCCAAGTTAAGACTCTGGTTGTCCCTTGTAGTGGATGAAGAAGATTACCAAACCGTCAAGCCACTGCCAAATCTTGATTACAAGATTGTCTGTGGAAATTCCCTTTTGGGAGTCGATAAAAATTTGTCAAATGACCAATGGTTTAATGAATTGGAAAAACTCAAACCCCAATTCTTTGAAGAAACCAGCTCGGAAAAAAAGAAGTTAGTAAAGGCTAAGATTGATGCCTTGATTAAGAAGATTACTAATAATGACGAACATTTTGATTTCAATATCTATTTCAGCGAAATTTTTCATCAAAGAGATGGGTTTGACATTGTGATAGCAAACCCACCCTATGTTCGACACGAAGCAATCAAATCAATAAAAACACATCTGGCAAAAGAATTTGGCGAATTTTACTGTGGAGCGGCCGATCTATATACTTACTTTTATAAACGTGGACTGGACTTGTTAAAGCCAGAAGGACATCTCTGCTTTATTGCCCCAAATAAATTCATGCGTGCAGGCTATGGGAAAAATATTCGCAGTTTGTTGGTTACACAGGCTACGCCAAAGGTGGTCATAGACTTTGGAGATCTGCCTATTTTTGATGCAACCACTTATTCTTCTATTTTGCTAATAAGAAAATGTTCACCAGGAATAAAGGATGAAACAATTACCGCAACTTTCACAAATGTAACGCAACTAGAACGATTGGAAGAAACTCTTGATAATATAAGCTTTGTAATACCAGTTGCTGCTCTTAAAACCGAAAGATGGGGTCTAAAACAACCTAAAATATTGTTGTTGATTGAAAAGCTTCGTAAGATAGGGATTCCACTTGGTGAATATGTAAAAGAAAGATTTTACAGAGGTATAACTACTGGTTTAAACGAAGCATTTGTCGTAAACAAAGATACAAGAGATCGTTTAATCTCAGAACACTCATCCTCTGCAAAACTATTAAAACCTTTTTTACGCGGACGTGATTTAAAGCGATGGCAAGTGGATTTTGCTAATCAATATTTAATAAAATTAGAATCTTCAGAAAACAAAAATCATCCGTGGTCTGGAAAATCAGAAAAAGAGGCAGAAAAAATTCTTGCCAATACCTATCCTGCAATTCACGCACATTTTGAAGTATTCAGAAATAAACTAATTAAGCGAGATGATCAAGGTAAATATTTCTGGGAATTAAGATCCTGTATTTATTGGAAAGAGTTTGAACAACCAAAAATTATTCTCGGTCGTTTTATGAATAAAGCATCCTTTGCCTTTGATAAAGAATCTTTTTTTCACAATGACGCTCTTTATATGATACCTGGAGCAAACGAGTATATTGTTGCAATTTTAAATTCTCTTTGCTCTTGGTGGTTCCTTTCTCAAATTTGCACAGATTTACAAAATGGATACTTACAGGCATTTAAAGAAAATCTTTTTCAAATTCCAGTTCCAAACGTATCAATAAAACAGCAAATCCAAATTATTAATATAGTTGAACTAATACTTACAATGGTCAGCAATGCAAACTATTCAGAAAGTGGAGAAAAACAAGCAAAGGTTAAAGAATACGAACGCCAGATTGACCAGATGGTTTACAAACTCTACGACCTCACACCGGAGGATATTGCAATTGTGGAGGGGAAAGGGTAAACTGTAAAATGGATATAGGGAGAATAACCAATGAAAACACTTGTAGAAATTAAAAAGATATTAGTAAAACACAAGGCAGAAGTGCAAGAGAAGTATAAGGTCAGCGAATTGGGAATATTCGGCTCTTTTGTCCGCGGTGAACAAAGAAAAAGAAGTGATATTGATATACTGGTTGAGTTTGGTGAACTTCCTGATGTTTTTTTGCTTATTGATTTAGAGGATTATCTCAGAAAGATCTTGAAAAAGAAGGTTGATTTAGTCAGGAAAGGGGCAATAAGACCTGAGTTAAAAGAGATTATCTCAAGAGAGGTAGTTTATATATGACCAGAGATTACAAGTTATTTATTAAAGACGTTGCTGATGCGATAAATGATATAGAAGTATTTATAGGAGAAATGAGGTATGAGGAATTTCTTATAGACAAAAAGACACAGAAAGCTGTTGTCTGGCAGATACATATAGTTGGTGAAGCAACAAAGAATATCCCTGAATCAATGAGAGAGAAATATAAAGAAGTTCCATGGAAATATATGGCAAGGATACGGGACAAAATCGCACATTTTTATTTTGGAATTGATTATGAGATTGTCTGGAATGTTATAAAAGAAAAGTTGCCGGGAATTAAGCCTATGATTGAAAATATTCTGAAGGATTTAGCTAAAAACAACAAATGAATTAGCCCTTCATCACCCTCGTTGACCGCATCCTTGCCATCACAAAAGATGAGGACTATTTGCAAAACACGGCAAAGCGGGCGCAGGTAAAGGAACTGGAAAGACAGACGGGGTTGACCAAATGGTCTATAAACTCTACGACCTCACACCAGAGGAGATTTCAATTGTGGAGGGAAGGCAATGGCTATGCAGATCATATATTCAACACACATTAAAACAAGAATTTCCCTGAGAAAAATTGAATACGACCTGCCGCAAAGAATTTACGAATATGCAGAGGAGAGATTCATTGATACTGAGACAGGGCATATGATAGCAGTTAAGAAAGTAATAATATATGGCAAAGAAAGGGATGTAATGGTAGCATACGAGCATGAGGATACGGATGTGAAACTTTTAACAATACATCCTTTAAAAGAAGAACAAAAAGAAAACCGGATTCAATCTGGAAGATGCAGGAAAATATAATGGACGATTTTAAGGTCTTTTATGATGAAAAAGAGGACGTTCTCTACCTTGCAAAAGAGGGGGAAGAAGCAGAAGTTGTGGAAATATCGCCTGGCATAAATATGGAGCTTGACTGCAATGGCAATCTCATCGGGGTTGAATTGTTTAAAGCATCCTGCATGTTTAAAGACGTCCTTAAATCAATGGAGAAGAAACTTCAGGTTCCGTGACTGTTAAAAAAAGTTTCTAATCCCCGCACCTTCTTGTCAAATCCTCTCCCCCAAGCAAAAAGACCCCCGAAGCCGACACTGCGGCGCTGGAAAGACAGATTGACCAAATGGTTTACAAATTTTATGGCTTTACGCCAGAGGAGATTGCAATTGTGGAAAACCTTAACCAGAAATAATTTAATCGGTACAATACTTTGCTCTTCGATTAAAAAAAAGATTTTGGTTAGCTGCAATACATTCGTTCATTTGAGGGAATTTTAGAACTGCTTACTCTAAGATTTTCTTATGTCTCAATAATCTCAATATTTGCTATGGTAACAATTGGCTATACAGGTATGATTCGGACTTACAAACAGCCAGTTAACTGCCGGCTACTCTATTGTTGAATAACGGACTCCAAACGTAACGGAAAAGCAACCGCTCGAGATTAAACGCCCTTTTCCTACTTGTTCGTAAATTCGCTGATTTCTCTACTTATTCTTCTAGCCTCATCTTTTCCCAAGATTCGTTCTGCGAAGTCCGTGGCAAGCTCTGCCGCCTGGTCAGAGGAAATGCCCTTAATCCTTGAAATCTTCCAAGCACCGTCTTCTACCACTAATGTGCATTCCCCTAATCTTTCTTTCATAGGTAATCCACCGCGATTTAAAAGGGATTTTATATCTTCAAGGTTCTGCGTAATCTTAAAGGTTTCTTCCATATCCGGGACCCTGGAGTGGATTTTTACTATAGCGGTGTTATTGCCTACCGCTGTGCTAACTATCTCCTGTCGGACTGCTCTATGGGCAAGATCAATAACGCTGGTTAGCTTTGGCGGGGTTATCTTTTTTATATACTTTAGTAGTGCCAGCCAATCAATAATAGTAGTATCAGTTTTAGAGATGAAGGAATATGCCGTATCGTAGTCGTTGTTCCTTACGGCATCAAGGTATTTCTCCGCTACTACCCTCGGAGAGTCCTGGGCATAGCTTGCTCCAGTAAAGATAATCAGTGTAACAAAAAGAATCGGAAATATTTTTCTCATATTGTTTACCTCGCAATGGAATAGACTGAATAAGATTATTTGGAAGTATTATATCATATTTTGTTATCCTTAACAAAATTTACTATGAAAAAGCACACGGAAACTAATTGTATTGTAAAGGTACGAGGATTCCTAATTTATAGAAATGGACAGAAAAACCCTGTGCCTTAATCCATGGAGTAGTTAATTATGTTTTATGTTTCAAGCATCTCGACATTTGTCCGTGGAACAACGGCTGAGGACCCATCGGGAAATTCTATTTCAAGGATGCGTACTGTTGCTTCTGTCTCAATTTTTTGCGGTGCAAATGGAAGTGTTTTTACTCTACCAATCTTCCCGAAGTGAGGCACACGGATTACCCTTACCATGTCGCCAACCTCCATACCTCTTTCGATAGGTTTATCTATCTTTTCTTCAGAAATATTTTCTATAAATGGTATAATTACCTCTGGTCTTACTACGCCTGCCCGAATCTGCGTAGCTCCGTTGATGGAGGTCTTTGCGCCTGTGCGTGATTTTAAAAGTTCAAACGTCCTTTGCGCCATCTGTATCTTACCGAACCCTTCTGTAATAATGAGAGTGATGCCTATTTCCTCTGAACCTGTGATGGCTACACCAAGGTCGTATCCCAGGAGCTTCTTCAGGTCTTCGTCGTCAAATCCGCCCGTTATGATTCCTAGTACTCCGGCCTTCTTTGCCATATCAATAACGTCATGCTGGACAAATGCGCCACCTACAATAATCTTGTCTTTGTATGCAGGCTTGATGTGTTCTGTTGTTAATGTATCATCAGGTTTGTTTACTGCGATTGCAAGTTCGCCAACAGACTCGCCACCCACGCCAAATATACCCTGGATAAAGGTGGCCGTTGTATCCATAATCACGCCTTCTTTTTCCATAATCTCTATAACAGTTCCGTCTATATAAGCAACTACTTGAATCGGCTTTGGCGGTTCTCGCAAGAGGATTTGTCCTGTTACTGTGGATATAGTTTCTATTGTGCCTGTAATGGGTGAGAGCAGGACGGATTTCAGCATCTTGATTAATGGTCTGGTTTCCGCAATGATTTCGTCCTTCTGTACAGCATCCCCCTCTTTCTTAAGCATGTATTCTTTCAAATCTTTAGGCTGAGTACCTAAACGATTCACTGCATTGATAGCATGTACCTTGCCTGGTAGATGTGTTCTGGCAACAACATCCTCTGCCTGCAGGGTAGCACCTTTTTTAACAATAACATCCCCCAGCAAGGGTAATGTCCTATGGCTTGTAACCTTTGTCCGTTCTGCTATGCGTAAACCCGGCGTATAAGCGTGTGTCATAAAACTTGCAAATACTAAATTCTAATATCGAAATTCTAAATGTAATTTAAAAAAAACACCAAAAACATTATCTTATTTTGCTTTTTCAAGTATAGCGCCGAAAATCCTCGTAAGTTCTGCGGATTCCTGAATAAGACCTTTCTGTTTTTCATCAGATTCTTTTGTATTTGTACAATCGACCAGTTTTAACCAATAACAACTTTCTTTTGCTTCTTTGCGGCATATCTTTATTCTCATTACAAAGTCTTTTTTACTTAAAGATTCATTGGCTTCAATATAATTTGCTCCAACTGAACCCGCAGACCTGACTAATTGCTTACAAATTTCAACATTAGCAAGGGTTTTCGGTAATTTGTTAATGAATTCAATAATATGTTTTGCAAAATTTAGTGTTCTGTCTTCTAAATCATATCGTTTTGAATTTTGGGGTTCTGTCATTTGATTTTGTTTAGAGTTTAGGTTTTAGTATTTTGGATTTCTTGTTTTTCTAGTTATTAATCATATATATTATGTATATGCTATTTGATATTCTAAAAGAATAAGCTATTCTGGATATGCGTTAATCGCCTTTCCCCATAGCTTGAGTTGTTCTACCCGTGACGCCTTATCCTTTGCCAGTGTGATAGGCCTGCCCCGTGTATCAATGACAATGCCGATAACCCCGCCAGAAATCTTTGCCTTAACAGGTTTTCCCTTTCCTGCACCAAAATCAAAGTTTTTGGCTGGTTGAATTTCTATATCAGCATGCCGGTCAATATCAAGTGGAAAGGTGCATAATTCGCCGTAAGGGAGCGATTCTTCAATCCTTTTACCATCAGGCATAGTTATTTTATAAGAGATACATTTTTCTCCTGCCTTACCAATGCTACCCTTTACCACAGAGATACATGTCCCAAGATGAATCAGACAGTCTTTCTCGAAGACCTCTGTGGCTGCCTGTTCATTTACGGTTGAAAGGACGCCCAGATGCGGCATCATGAATATGCTGTCAACCGCAATCCTTGTTATACCTTCGGGCAGAAAAGTGTCAACCATCATGAGCATTGCCTGCGACCTGCGGGGTGCGTGGGAGAGTACGCCGCCGCTGCCAACCAGCAAGTCGAGTTTTAACATATCTACTAAAGTTTCACCTGTAATCTCCTGTTTAAATGCCTCCGAGATGTCGCGTTCCCTCTGAACTCCTTTGAGTCCCACTGCCAGAGATTTATGTTGTTCAAAAGAGAGCCGCAATGCCTCGCGTGATATAGCCTGCTCTATTTTTAACTCTTCGAGTGTCTGCGGTATGGTAGTGGGTCTAATCATCTTGTTCTTTATCCTGTTTCGGAGGTCAGATTCGTTGATATCAAATGGTACCCATCTGAGGATGTTTTCAATGCCCGCCTCTGCCAGTACATTGGAGATACTGTAACTCATCCCGAGATTGGCGCTGACTGTCCGGTTGAAGATTTCTCCATAAACAGAAAATACGTCTGTTGTGGCGCCGCCGATATCCACGCCAACCACGTTGATATTGTTTTTTCTTGCAATCGTCTGCATGATGAGACCAACTGCGCCCGGTGTTGGCATGATTGGCGCCCCTGTCCAAGACATGAGTTTTTTATAGCCGGGCGCTTGCGCCATAACGTGTTCCAAGAAGAGCTTCTGGATTTCCTGCCTCGCAGGAAAGAGGTTCTCCCGCTCAAGCGTGGGTCTGATATTATCCGTAATGTGAAGGGATGTTTTTTTATCAAGGATTTCCTTAATCTTTTCACGGGCATCCTTATTTCCTGCGAAAATTACGGGAAGCTGGAAGGTCATGCCAAGCCTCGGCTTTGGATTGGCGGCAGAAATATATTCTGCCAGTTCTACGACATGTGTTATGGTGCCGCCATCCGTGCCGCCGGAAAGGAGTATCATATCGGGTCTAAGGTGTCGGATGCGATCAATCTTTTCATGTGGAAGGCGTTGGTCATTGGACGCAATAACATCCATTACTATTGCGCCTGCTCCGAGCGCCGCGCGCTGAGCGCTTTCGGCGGTCATTGCCTTGACTGCGCCTGCGACCATCATCTGCAATCCACCGCCTGCGCTGCTTGTGGAAACGTAAATATCTACGCCAATATTACCTTGTGCGGGCGTAATAATCTTTTCACCGTCTAAAATCTTTCGTCCTGAAAGTTCTTCTACTTCTGCAAATGCATTGAGAACGCCTCGGGTTACATCCTCAAAGGGCGCTTCAACAGTTGTGGGCGATTCGCCCCTAAAAGTCTGGCGGTATACACCGTCCTTTTTTTCAATCAGGATTGCCTTTGTTGTAGTGCTGCCGCAGTCTGTGGCGATGATAACGTTCATATTTTAACTTCCTCTTTATTCACCGCGAAGGTGCAAAGTTCACAAAGTTTTAAAGACCATTGACGATTCTCTTTATTTCATTTTTTAGAAAAGGATTTCCTTTGAAAGTGTATCCTCATCTTTTGTCACTTCGAATCTTCCTTTGCGCTCTTTGCGTCTTTGCGGTGAATATCTATCTTTTCCAATTCCTCGATAATCCCTTTTATTCCTTGCCTCTTTTCAAGCAAACCCTGAAAAGTATCATATTCAGCAGTTGTAAAAAAATACGTTAAAAAAGGCCTGAAGAATACCATCATCTGGCTTCCTATATAATTTATGGGTTGTACAGATTCAAGAAACAGCGTGGCTGGAATAGTAAGCCTTCTCTTCTGAATTATGGTTATCAGTTTTGAAACAACAGCAAGTTCTTTCTCGCTTAATGCTTCGTCCTCATTGGATTTTTTAATGCTGAATGCATGCTTAAATTCCTTGCGAATAGTTTGCTTATTTATTCCGGGGAAGTATGAATATATTTTTGATAAAATATTTTGTAAGAGCATAGCGTCAAAAATGTTATCAAAACAGCATCAATCTTGTCAAAATTAAAATGATTATATGTCCGGAGACGGACATTTTTACTTGTATTTATCCTTTTGTCTACTATAATAAAAAACGATCCTTTTTACACTAATTGCTTACTAGAAATTTTTAGTCTTGAAAAGAGGTAATATCTCATGCCATACAGGGCGTGGTTTCAATGTATATCTGGCTGTGATGAAAAATACGAACTGAATGAGGTTGTTTATCAGTGCAAGAAGTGCGGTGATTTACTTGAGGTGAGACACGATATAGACAGGCTCCGCAGGCATTCTTCCGACCATTGGAAAAAGCTGTTTGACGAGCGTTACAGGCGCACTAGGTGGCCCTATGGCAGTTCCGTCTGGGGAAAGAAGGAATTTGTCTGCCCAAGCGTTGCTAATGAGAACGTGGTCTCTCTCTACGAGGGCGGCAGCAATCTCTTCTGGGCAGAACGGCTTGGGAAGGAACTAGGTTTAGAAGACCTATGGATCAAACAGTGCGGGAATGCGCATACGGGCTCTTTTAAAGACTTGGGAATGACCGTGCTTGTCTCTATGGTCAAGCAGATGATTGCCGAGGGAAAGAAGATACCCGCCGTTGCCTGCGCATCCACCGGCGATACCTCCGCAGCGCTTTCAGCTTATTGTGCCGCCGCTGGCATTCCTGCGATAGTGTTTTTACCTAAAAACAAGGTATCTAATGCCCAGTTAATTCAGCCAATTGCAAACGGCGCCCTTACTTTATCCATTGATACAGATTTTGACGGCTGCATGAAACTGGTAAGGGAGGTATGCACAAAAAATAATATCTATCTTGCCAACTCCATGAATTCCCTGAGAATTGAGGGACAGAAGACAGCCAGCATCGAAATGGTCCAGCAATTCGACTGGGAGGTGCCTGATGTAGTGATTGTTCCGGGTGGGAATCTGGGTAATACCGCTGCTCTGGGGAAGGGTTTTCTTATGATGAAAGATGTGGGCATGATAGACAAACTGCCCCGTATTGTGTGCGCACAGGCCGCGAAGGCAAATCCCCTTTATTTGAGTTATTTGGGCGGTTTTAAGGAATTTAAACCGGTGAAGGCGCAGAAGACGCTTGCAAATGCCATTCAGATAGGCGACCCGGTCAGTTATAAAAAGGCTATTAATGTATTGAAGGTTTTCAATGGTATTGTTGAGCAGGCAACTGAAGATGAACTGGCAAATGCCTCTGCACAGGCTGATAAAACAGGTTTGTTCAGTTGTCCGCATACAGGAGTTGCGCTTGCTGTGTTGATAAAACTGTTGAAAAGGAAAGAGATATTATCCCATGAGAAGGTCGTAGTTATTTCAACCGCCCACGGCTTAAAATTTACAGAATTTAAAATAAATTACCATGAGAACAGGCTTGAAGAAGTGACCCCGCGTTTCGCAAACCTTCCTGTTGAAGTTCCTCCACAATATGAAGTTGTAAGGTCTGCCATTTTCAAGAAATTTGAGCAAACGTTATAAGTTCAATCATAAAATTGTTCTTAATAATGTAATATAGAATTTTATATTGTTTCCATTTATATTTGCCTATTAAATTCCTTGACAAAAAATAAGCTGAACTTATAATAAATTTTGTAAGGTGAAATTATTTAAAAATATTAATTTTCAGCAAATATATATTTTCAGTTCTTTTCAATTCACTTCTAAGGTTGGCATATGAATTATTTTAAGACGGCCGTGTTGTTGATAGCCCTCACTGTACTTCTTATCTGGGTTGGTAGTATGTTTGGCGGGCAACAGGGGGCTTTTTTTGCGTTTGCAATTGCCATGTGTATGAATTTTTTTAGTTACTGGTTCAGCGATAAAATAGTGCTGAAGATGTACGGCGCAAGCGAGATTTCTGAACGAGATTCGCCAACTTATTACGGCATTGTGAGAGAATTAACAGCAAACGCAGATTTACCCATGCCGAGGATGTATATCATTCCAACAAATTCGATGAATGCCTTTGCTACCGGCCGAAATCCCAGACATGCTGCTGTGGCGGTTACTGAGGGGTTAATAAATTCCCTGTCACGCGAGGAGCTAAAAGGCGTTATTGGTCATGAATTGAGTCACATTAGAAACCGTGATATTCTCATTTCCACAATTGTTGCTACTATTGCAGGCGCTGTTATGATGCTTGCTAATATAGCGAGGTGGGGGGCGATGTTTGGCGGTTATGGCGGAAGGGGTGAAGAGGATAGAAGGGGAGGTGGGTTAGCCGTTTTATTCCTGGCCATTCTAGCGCCTCTTGCGGCGCTTTTAATTCAAATGGCGATTTCCCGTTCGCGCGAGTATGCCGCCGATAGCGGAAGCGCCCGATTGACCGGGAATCCGTTGGGGCTAGCAAGCGCCCTTGGAAAATTACATCAGGCAGCGATAGCAAGGCCAATGCATGCAGGACAATCAACAGCTCATTTGTTTATTGTAAATCCGTTGAGCGGCCGTTCATTTATGTCAATTTTCAGTACGCATCCGCCAGTCGAGGAAAGAATTAAAAGACTCAGGGCGATGGTTTAATGAAGTGTGTGCAAAAAGGGGCTGTTAGTTGTAAGTTTTAGATTTGATTGAATAGAAGCACCAGATGTTTGCTTATTGTTAGCAGTTGAATGTAGGGCAAGTTTTAACAGTTTAAAAATTATTAAATAATAGTTACTTTAAAAAGTAATTTACTTGGAGGGACGTGAATGGTGCACTATACCTGTGATATGTGCGGAAGACAATTGCTGGAAGACGAGGATATTCGATATGTGGTAAAAATAGAGGTTTATACTGCATGCGATGCTATGGAAGAAGTGGACGATGATGATTTGGACGAAGATGTGCATGGTTCGTCAGAAGAAAATGAGTCCGGGAATTGCGACGAGAGACATCCTGAAATGTTTGATGACGAAGACTATAAGGCATTTCGGTTCGATTTATGCACCAAGTGTCACGAGAAGTATCTGCAAGACCCATTATTTTTAAAATCATGGAATCGCCTACATTTTTCTGAAAATTAAGATTACTGATATATAATTCGGTTCATTATAAAAATTTTTATTATTTGTAAATTAACTAATACGTTATTAACAACAAACTTGTACAGTTGCTTGCGTTTTCTAAATAGTTATTAAGACGAAGCAAACTACCATGCAAAAAACAGACTATGGGAATGACAATAACAGAGAAGATAATTGCTGCACATGCTGGTCTAATGGAAGTGCGTCCAGGTCAGTTTGTTTATGCAGATGTAGATGTTTGTCTTGGGAATGACATCACAGCTCCGATCGCTATTGAGGAGTTTGAAAAAGCTGGAATTAAGAAGGTTTTCGATTCAGAAAAGATTGTCTTAGTTCCCGACCACTTTACCCCTAACAAGGATATTAAATCCGCTCAGCAGTCGAAGTCTCTTCGCCTTTTTGCCGATAAACATCATTTGAGGCATTACTATGAGATTGGTAGAATGGGAATCGAACATGCGCTCCTTCCGGAGAAAGGAATTGTTGCGCCTGGTGATCTTGTAATAGGCGCTGATTCTCACACATGTACTTATGGTGCGCTTGGAGCATTTTCAACTGGTATTGGAAGCACAGACCTTGCTGCGTGCTTTGCCACGGGTAAGGTGTGGCTAAAGGTGCCTGAAACGATTAGATTTGTTTATAACGGAAAGGTAAGAAACTGGACATCTGGGAAAGATTTGATACTCTATACGATTGGCAAGATCGGAGTAGATGGTGCGCTTTACAGGGTAATGGAATTTACTGGCAGCGCCATTGCCAACTTGCCGATGGATGACCGTTTTACAATGTGTAATATGGCGATTGAGGCAGGAGCGAAAAACGGCATTATTTCACCTGATAAATATACGGAAGAATATATAAAGGGTAGGGTAACGAAGAAGTATAAGAATTATCAGAGCGACCCTGATTGTAAATATGCAAAAACGTATGAATTTAATGCCGATAAGATTTCACCACAGGTGGCATTGCCCAGTTTACCTGAAAATACAAAACCAGTGGCGGAAGTTTCCGGAATTAAGATTGACCAGGTGGTGATTGGTTCGTGCACTAATGGCAGGATTTCAGATCTTAGGATAGCAGCCCAGATTCTAAAGGGTAAAAAGGTGCATCCATCAATCAGGTTAATTGTTATACCGGCGACACAAGAAATTTATAAGCAGGCGGTAAAAGAAGGTATTGTAGAAATTTTTATTGACGCAGAAGCGGTGGTTTCAACGCCAACATGCGGTCCATGTTTGGGAGGCCATATGGGTATTCTGGCGGAAGGAGAAAGAGCCCTATCAACGACAAATCGCAACTTTGTCGGTAGGATGGGACATCCAAAGAGTGAGATATATCTTTGCAGTCCTGCCGTTGCAGCTGCTTCAGCTATTACAGGGGAGATTACACCGCCTGATGATGTGGGTAACTGATGGAAATTTGTGGTTAGTAATTAGATAGTTTAAAACAGACTTTTTGTAATTTTTTGTATTGTATACCGGGAGATAGTTAGCAATATGTCACGAAAGAAATATATAGGTCTTGATATAGGTTCTGTAAGCGTTAAGGCTGTATTAATAAATGAAAATAAAGAAATCTTGGAAAACCACTATGTTCGCTCACACGGTCAGCCTGTCGAGACTTTAATTCTGGTTCTGAGAGATATGTTTAATCGGACTCATATTGATGATATTGATGGTATAGCTATTACTGGCTCAGGTGGTAAGCTGGTATCAGAACTAATGAGTATCGCCCTTGTCAATGAAGTTGTGGCGCATAGTAATGCCGCAGCGATCTTGCATCCCGATGCACACACTATTATTGAAATCGGCGGCGAGGATTCCAAGCTCATGCTTATAGAGTACGATGAAACAACAGGGCAAGCGAAGGTATCGGACTTTTCGATGAATACACTTTGCGCCGCTGGGACGGGTTCATTTCTGGATCAGCAGGCTACAAGGCTTGGCATTGCTATAGAAAAAGAATTTGGTGAACTTGCGTTAAAATCTAAAAATCCTCCGCGTATCGCAGGGCGTTGCAGTGTATTTGCAAAGACAGATATGATTCATTTACAGCAGGAAGGTACACCCGTGCATGATATTGTGGCAGGTCTTTGCTATGCTATGGCGAGGAATTTTAAAAGCAATATAGGTAAAGGTAAGGAATTTAACAAACCCATTGTATTCCAGGGTGGAGTGGCTGCAAATACCGGTATGGTTAAGGCATTTGAGGATATTTTAGAACTCAAGCCGGGCGAGTTGATTATACCAAAGTATTTTAATGTAATGGGTGCAATAGGGTCGGTGTTTACGATTATTGACAAGAACATACAGTCACCGTTCCGTGGCTTGAAGGAAATTGAGGAATATCTGAGGAATCGTTCTGCAAAGGCGTCAAACCTGGAACCACTCCGTTGTGATAACTATAAAATTGTTGATGGAATCCATTCAATTGCTGGTAATGAAAAGATTGAGGTTTACGTTGGGGTAGATGTGGGTTCAATCAGCACAAATATAGTCGTCATAGATAAGCATAAAAATGTACTGGCAAGACGTTATTTAATGACAGCCGGAAGGCCGCTTGAGGCTGTAAAGCAAGGGTTATATGAAGTAGGATTGGAAGTTGGAGATAAGGTAATAGTGTGCGGTGCTGGAACAACCGGTTCCGGACGTTACCTGACAGGGGATTTTATAGGCGCTGATATCGCAAAAAATGAGATTACAGCCCATGCTACTGCGGCTGTGAATGTAGATAAAAATGTTGATACTATTTTTGAGATAGGCGGTCAGGATTCCAAATATATAAGATTGGAAAACGGTGCTGTTGTGGATTTTGCCATGAATAAAGTATGCGCTGCTGGCACAGGTTCGTTTCTTGAGGAGCAGGCAGAAAAGCTCAACGTGAGTATCAAGGGTGAATTTAGTAAACGGGCACTTTCATCGTGTTGTCCTTCCCACCTCGGTGAGCGATGCACTGTGTTCATGGAATCTGACCTTAATCATCACCAGCAACACGGGACGTCCAAAGAAGATTTGCTGGCTGGTTTAAGTTATTCGGTAGTGTTGAACTTTATCAACAGAGTCGTTGAAGACCGAAAAATTGGAAATACAATTTTCTTCCAAGGAGGAGTTGCGGCAAATCGCGGAGTAAAAGCAGCATTTGAAAAGGTAACGGATAAAAAGATTATTGTTCCTCCTCAACATGATATCATGGGAGCTATTGGTTCTGCTATTATTGCCATGGAGGAGAGGGCATGGGAGAAGTCCAAGTTTAAGGGCTTTGATTTACGCCACAAAAGATATGAACTCGCATCTTTTGTTTGTAAGGATTGTTCAAATATTTGTGAGATACGACAGGTTAATATCGAAGGCGAGAATCCACTGCACTACGGGAGTCGTTGTGGTAAGTTTGATGATGAAAGGTTGTTGAAGAAAGGAAGGCACTTACCAAGGCTTTTCAAGGAAAGAAAGGATGCATTATTTAACACCTTTAAGAAAAATAAGCCAGATAATCCAGTTGGAAAAACGGTTGGCATACCGCAGGTGTCTACATTTTATGACTTCTATCCAATGTGGAAGGCGTTTTTTATAGAACTTGGTTTTGATGTAGTCACTTCAAGCGATACAAATAAGGACATTGTATATAATGGCTTGGAAATAATTACGGCCGAAACATGTTTCCCGATTAAGGTGGCGCATGGTCACGTAGTGGATATGCTGGAACGGGATATTGATTATTTATTCCTGCCCAGTGTTATAAATCTAACGCACGTTAGCCAAAAACTCACGCACTCTTATGCGTGTCCTTACATACAATGCATTCCATATCTTGTCCGTTCTGCCGTTGATTTTGATGACAGGAGGTTTAAAGTTTTGTCTCCAGTGATTCATTTTGAGTATGGAGAGGAACATGTTAACAAGACCCTGCGTCAGATTGCGAAGAGCGTAGAAAGAACAGGAGATATTGTTGAGAATGCGATAAAGGCGGCACATGAAGCACATCAAACTTTTAGTAAAACACTGATAGCGCGAGGGGAAGAAGCTCTTGGAAAACTAGGAGAAAACGAAAAGGCATTTGTGCTTATCAGTCGTTCCTATAATGGGTGCGATACAGGCATGAATCTTGGTCTTCCTGAAAAATTGCGCGATTTGGGTATTTTAACCATTCCACTTGATTTTCTGAAACTGAATATAGAAGAAGTTGCAAACGATTATCCAAATATGTATTGGAAGACAGGTCAGAGATTTCTTGCCGCAGCCAGAATAATTTCACGGGATAAGAGACTTTATCCTTTGTATATTACCAACTTTGGATGCGGTCCTGATTCATTCATAATGAAATTCTTTAATAAAGAATTGAGTGGGAAACCATGCTTGACTATAGAGATTGATGAGCATAGCTCTGATGTAGGAGCTATAACTCGATGCGAGGCGTTTATTGATAGTCTTAAGAATGTCAAACCAATTTCAGAAGTAAAGAAATTGCGGGACGATGTTCCGTTGCACGAATTAAAAGAAAGAAAGAGGCGGACAATTTATATTCCATATATGTGCGACCACGGGAGGATGATTGCCGCATCAATGAGGGCAAACGATGTGCTTGCAGAGGCGCTGCCAATGGCAAATAAGCAGTCAGTTGACGTTGGAAGGAGATTTACTTCAGGGAAAGAATGTTATCCGGCTATTTTGACTACCGGAGACATAGTGAAAAAGGCGTTAAGCCCTAATTTTGATTCGGAGGCAAGTGCGTTCTTCATGGCGACTGCTTCAGGTCCTTGCAGATTTGGTCAGTATAACAAGTTTCATCGTTTGGTATTGGATGAGCTTGGATTCAACAATGTGCCGATATATACCATGGACCAGGGAGAGAATTATGGTGAAGATACAGATAAATTAGGCACGCATTTCCGAAAGCGGGCGTGGAATGGTATTATGTATGTTGACCTTTTACAGAAGCTGCAAAGAGAGACAAGGCCTTATGAAATAAATAAGGGTGAAGCTGACCATTTATATGAAAGTTTTGTAAAAAAGGCAGAAGCGGCGCTTGAAAAACATCAGAGTTTGGTTGGGCTTGCTATGGAGGCAGGGGTTGCCTTTTCAAAGGTAAAAGTTGACAGGAGTAAACCCAGACCATTAATTGGTGTTATTGGTGAAACCTATGTTCGTTGCAATGAGTACGCCAATAATTTTTTAGCAAGGAATATTGAAAGATTGGGTGGTGAAGCATTTATCCCGCCATTTTCGGAATGGATTAATTATATAGCCCACTGCCGCAGGGAAGCCTGCGTATTTGAAAAGGATTATAAAGGTTTTCTTGGAGAATTTATTTCCGATATCGTACAGCGTTACGATGCTTATAAGCTGACAAGGGTGTTCAAAGGCAGAATCAGACATTTTTTGAAGGATGCATCAATCAAGGAGCTTATACGAAAAGGGAAACCGTACATAGATGACTCTTACAAGGGCGACCCTGTGCTTAGCATGGGGAAGGCTATTGAATATGCCGAGGAGGGATTTGACGGAATTGTTAACGTGATACCATTCCATTGTATGCCGGGGACGGTTGTAAATGGTGTACTGGAGAGGTTTCAAAAGGATTACGATGGGGTGCCGTGTTTGAAGTTGTCATTTGATGGCCAGGAGCAAACTAACGAAGAAACGCGGCTGGAGGCATTTATGCATCAGGCTTACCAGAGGATGGAAAGCAGATTGAATTCACGTCCTACGAGAAGTCACAGAACTAATTCGGGAACAAGGCATAAGACATTAGTCTTTTCAGCGAGGATGTGATGAAAGGTAAATGTTGGAAGTTTGGGAACAATATTAATACAGATGAAATTATTCCAGCCAGATATTTAAACACTACGGATACAAAGGAACTGGCGTCTCATTGTATGGAAGATGCCGACCCTGATTTTATGAAAAAGGCAAAGCCGAACGATGTTATTGTAGCAGGAGAAAATTTTGGTTGCGGTTCATCACGTGAGCATGCGCCAATAGCAATCAAGGCTGCCGGAATGTCGTGCGTTGTTGCAAAATCCTTTGCGCGGATTTTCTTTAGAAATGCCATTAATATTGGGTTGCCTATCTTCGAGTGTCCTGAAGCGGTGGAACAGATTAAAGAAGGCGATGAGATAGAAGTCAATCTTGCTACGGGTGAAATTCTCAATAACACTTCAAAGAAACGGTTTAAGTTTGAACCATTTCCACAGGAAATGCAGGAGATTATCAAGTCAGGCGGTTTGATGAATTTTGTGAAGAGGAAGATGAATGTTGCATAAGCCGCAAATAATAAATGCAAATTTTAATTTTTAGAATAGAGTTATGCAAACCCTGGAAGTCAAAAAAGGTATCCACTGGGTGGGTGTTTTAAATGCCACCCTTAGGGTATTTGATGTAGTGTTTGAAACTCGTTTTGGAACCACATATAATTCCTACCTTATACTTGCAGAAAAGCCCACCCTTATTGATTGTGTTCATGAGAAGTTTACTCCGGAATATCTAAACAAGCTTCGTTCGTTAATAAACTTGAAGGACATCTGTTACATAGTTGTAAATCACACAGAGATGGACCACTCAGGCGCTTTAGGACATTTACTCAAAGAAGCCACAAATGCGCAGGTTATTTCTACAAGGACGGCTGCGCTTTTCCTGAAAAATATCCTTCACCGGGATTTTAAGGAAAAGGTGGTTGAAGACGGCGAGGAGATAAGTCTGGGCAATAAGAAACTAAAATTTATACATGCGCCTTATTGGCACTGGCCAGATACAATGTTTACTTATCTTGAAGAAGACCGCATACTTTTTCCCTGTGATGGATTTGCAACCCATTTTTGTGATGAGCGGATGTTTGACGATCGCCTTGATGACTTTTCTGAAGATTTCAGGCACTATTATGAACACATAATGGGTCCTTACAGAAAGAAGGTACTTGAAGCAATAGAAAAACTCAAAAAACTTGATATCCAGTTAATTGCGCCAAGCCATGGTCCTATCCTCCGTACTGACCCGCGGAAATATATTAACGCCTATAAGGATTGGAGTACTCCCAAAAAGGATACAGGGAAGAAACAAATATTAATTTACTACGCTTCCATGTATGGGAATACAAAGAAGATGGCGGAGGCAGTGGCAAAAGGCGCAACTACAATTAACACCGAAGTTAAATTAATAGATGCCGCAAATGCTTCGCCTGAATTTATGAGATGCGAGATTGAATGTGCTGACGGTATATTATTTGGATCGCCGACGATAAACGGTGATGCGTTAATGCCTCTCTGGGATATTATTGATATTATGTTCAGCGTTAATGTTAAAGGTAAGAAATGCGCTACTTTTGGCACTTATGGCTGGAGTGGAGAGGCAACAAAATTAATGGATGAAAGACTGAAGGGACTTAAGCTTAACATCGTCCAGTCTCCGTTAAAGGTTAATTTTGTTCCTACCGATGAAGACTTAAGGAAGTGTTCAATCTTTGGGTATGAGTTTGCAAAATCCCTGACAGTTCCCGCAATCTGATAATCTGGAATTTCAAATCTTTTAGTGGTAAGATGTTTTTGTTGTATTTGTGTTACACAAATCGTTATTATAGATAAATAATCTAATAATAATTTGAAGAAAAATAATATATATCAGATATAAAGATAATGATGAAGTATGATTTACTAAATTTATTTTTCATGTTTCTATGCAGATAAAAAGAGGTGTTTGAAATGGAAGTATCAATAAGCGATAAAAAAATAAAGAATATTTTAAAGGAAATTATTATTGAAATGATTAAAGAGGATAGGGAGGAATTTTGTGCTTTAATACAAGAGTCAATAGAAGAAATCGGGCTGGCAAATGAAATTAAAGAGGGAAGGAAAAACAAACTGGTAGATGAAAACAGGATTCTGAATATTTTAAAAGGTTAAAATTGCTATAAAGTTGCCAAGACACTAAATATTTCTTTGTAACCCGGCGTCTTATTGGCAGAAAAAGTTGCCGACTCATATTTTAACAACGATTTTCTTTCTCCATTTCTCCACCTTCGCCCATTTTCTTTACTTACGCATGTTCTTGCCAACAATGTCGAGATATTTTTTAATCACCTAACAAGGTCTTGAACCTGTTCTTTAGCTCTTATCCATTATTTCCCCTTGACTTAACCAATTTAATATTTATAGTTACAATGGGTTTATGGTAAATTATGTAAAAGTCAGGAAACATTGTAATATACAGGACCGAGCAAGACGCAAAGGTCAGGCTGGTATTATGTCCGATTAGCTAAAATTGAAAAGTTAAAAGACAATCAGACAATCTTTGACTCTCGCTGATGGACAACAATTCTCTGTGTGAATAGATATAATGCGCATCGTTTAGCTTGTCTTTAGGTATAGAAATGCTAAAATACAGCTATGAAATTTACACAATATTTCTTATTTGTAAAACAGCGTTCGGACAGGGCGCTTATCAAAGAAGAATGGATACTAAAAACGATCCAAAATCCTATAAAAAAGGAAATTCAGTCTGATGGAAGGATAAGGAAGTGGAGCTATATCGAGGAAATTGGGAAATATCTGAGAGTAATTCTCTTGGAAGATGGTAAGACCGTTCATAATGCTTTTTTTGATAGAAGTTTTAAGGAGAAATAGATATGAAAATTCGATATTTTGCGGATACAGATACGGCACTCATTGAATTTTCAAACGAATCAGTTGTTGAAACAAAGGAAATATCGGAAAACCTTTATATTGATTTGGATGGAAAGGGCAATCTTGTCAGCATGACAATTGAGCATGCAAAAGAGAAGGCAAATATTTCAGAAGTGTCATATTTGCAAATGGGAAAAATCGTTGCTTAACAAATTTAATATTTGAAAGAATAAAGAAAATTATAGATGAAATTAAGAATGCAACTGTGTTGAAAGATATAAAAAATCTGAAAAAACTTAGAGGGCATAGAACTTTTTATCGTATAAAAGCTGGAGAATATAGAATAGGTTTTGAATTATTAGAAAATAGGGTGATTTTTACACGATTATTACATAGAAAGGATATATACAAATATTTCCCTTAATTAGCTGCAAGCGCCTGTTGGAAGAACGATAGGAATGAGCGACTTGGGTTCGTTGCAAGTTTAACCGCTGCTATCTCGCAAATGGAACAAGGCGATAGAGGAAACCGCCCTTAGAATAACGTACATCGCCTTCATTCTCTAGTTTGAATTTTTTTAATTCTTCTTCTGTGGGAATATATTGTTCAAAGTGATAAGGGATATTATCAATTAGAACAGATGCACCGTACATATGTTCACCCATCCTTTTGTTTTTAGGATGATAGGGTCCTTCCATATCAATAATAATGCGACTTCTGGTTTCAAAGTCTTTAATTTCTATAAAATGTGGTTTCATAATGCCTCCTGCTTTATTTTCTGCATAATGAAAAGATATTTAAAGCCCCGGAGATAAAAATTAAACTCCCTTGCCCTTTTATGCCATAGGCCTGTGTTAGATGTTTGATTTCGCCGTGTGACACACACTATATCAACTGTTTCAAAATATTTGCAGAGTCTTTCGTACATTCTGATACCCACGGGAATAAACCCCGACCTCTTTCTCCAATGGTCTCCAATAAGCCAAGCCATAACTTTATCAGGCTTCAATATGCGATATATCTCTTTTGCAATTTTTTCCAACTCTGTAAAGAATTCTTCCTTTTCGCATGAAATTTTTCCTATGCAATCAGGATGGTCTGAATATTTCACATTATCTGAATATGGAGAGTCTATAAAGACAAAATCAACGGATTCATCATCTAAAGGGATTCTCCGTGCATCATTCTGAACAATATCTTTTCTGTATGGTGAAATATCATAACCTATAACTCTGCGTTCTAATTCTTTAGCAACATCTATAGTCGTTCCACTACCAGCCATTGGGTCAACAACCAAATCATTTTCTTTTGTGTAGCATTGTAATAAGTTTCAAATGACAAAGGCGGGAGTTACTCCGTTGTATTTGTTGTTGCCGTGGGATTTTCAAAAGAGAAGAATTTAAAATTGTCTCTTAACCATTGATAAAAATCCCTTTCACAACAATCTACAAATGTTTCAAATTCTTTTTTTGAAAACCTTGTTCCTTTTTCATCACAACAAACTTTATAGAAGTCACGCATTTCTTTCAAGGAAATAAGTGTTTGATTTGCTTTCATTGTTTTTTAAATTTATGCCTCCAATTTTTTAAATTTGAGTAAATTGTTTTCAATATAATATGTATAAGCTTCAAGATGATAAAGCCCTTTTAATTCTTTCATTTTAGAAAGAAGCGACTCTTTAACATCAGTTTGATTTCCAAAATCTCTTCCAATCAGTATTCCTTTTACCATTTCTTTTTTTGCTCCGGGAATTAAACGAGATGCCCACTCAATATATCGTATGATTTGTTCAACATAAAATGGATCAATAATTCCCTTTTTTAGTTCAAATACTGTCACGCCAATCTTAAGCCACAAATCCAAAACTTTCTTTTTATAAATACACGCAATATCTATAGCACCTCCAGCAATATATGTGCTTAATTGATTTAAAGTTTCATATGAATATTCTTTAGACAAACCATTTTCAAAACCAGCAAGCGAATGAATGATTTCAGGATTTCTTAACAAATATGCTTCAAGATAAGCTTCCATTTTGAATTCATTTATTTTACTGCCAGTATATTGAAGCAAATTAACTTTATGCTCTGTTATCTTATCAGCCTTATATTTTTTATCATAATTACCACTTCTAAAATTCGCTTGCAATAATGCTTGTAATAACAAAATCCCTTCTTCCTCTAATAATGTAGTGACAGCTTTATCAATCAAAGCCGAACTATCAATTACTGTCTTTATTTTACCTTCTTCTTTTAAGTCCCAAAATACTTGAACAGGAACAGGATTTAAGCAAATGTGCTCTTCTAAATACTTAAATTTAATTCTATAAGAATACTTGTCTTTGTTTTTCTTTTTTTCGTCTTCAGCCCAGACAATTTCTGGATTATAAAATAATTCACTCGTAACTTCAAATGGTCCGTGAATAAACCCGACTGTTCTTAATCCAACTCTATGTGCTGTGTAGTAAAAAACAATATCCCCTTTCCAAATATTTGCAAGTTGGTGGATGTTTCTTTCGCTCACACCAAACATTCCATATTCTTCACTAATTGAAAAATATTTTGGGGAATTTAATAAGTGAAATTTACGCTGCATAGTTATATCCAATCCCCATTGTTAATAAGGTTGAATTTTTAGTGCCTAAACAATCAGGGTTGATAGGAGTGTTTTTTACTCTCATAATTAATTCAGAGATATAATTTATATCAGTACAACTTACTTGATACCCCCTTGCAATTGCACAAGCAAGTGTCGTCCCACTACCCATAAAGAGGTCATTGACATGTGGTTCATAGACGTCACTAAGGTATTCATCCATCAATCGTTCAACTAATTGCGGAATGAATTTGGCTGGATAGCGATGATAGCAATGAGTCAATTTTGACGTATCACTTGGCTTGTATTCTATAAAAGACCATTCCTTGTCTATCTCTTTTGCCTTGAAAATATCAATAATTTCGGAAGGAGAATAATAACCTTGTTTTAGTGAAATGGGTTTCTCTTGTAATTTAACCATGGAAAAGTAGCTTTGTTTAAGTTTAAAGTTTCTTTATGTATATTATCTTCTTCAGGACTTTATAATTTTATTTGTTGGTTGTCAATGGATTTATTCATACAACCGTTATTTATACAAAATAGTCAACGGCGAACTACAGTCTTACGCCATCTTGGGTGAAAATACTTTTACAATAGGACGCAGATAAATGCAGACAAACGCAGATAAAAACGGATATTTACACTTTATAAAAATTCACCTGAAAGGTGGTGTAACGTACTTTATGGAAAATCAGTGCAAATCTGCGTAAATCAGCGTCCAAATGCATTTTTTGTATAAAGTTTGATGGTTTGAGTTGCAATATTTTGTAATTCAAGGCTTTCAATTTGATATGACTTTTACACAGCATAGCAGAATGCGGTATGTTAAATTTAAAGGACGGTAATTCCTTCTTTCCCTGCGGCTTGATTTAATCTGGCGTCATTGCTAGAAAAATATATCTCAGATCGGATTTTGCTTTTTAGGTTAATAGCTGATGCCAAATGGATAGAATCAAAACCCCTAAGCATATACTTTTCGGCAATATCGCCGGCAAACCTTATTAATCCGTCTGTAACCTCGATAACGAAATAACTTTCCCAATCTCTGTTAAAACCCTCTACAATTTTTCGCAGGATTCCGATAGAAAACCCTTTTTCCCTTTGTTTCCTTGCAAATGCAGCCCTTGCTTCTGCATAAGCTACTTTTGAGGTCGAAAGGACTGTAGCATTCTGAACCATGTCTTTTATTTTCTCGGAACCGGTCTCATCCACATACAATTTAACAAGGTTACTTGTATCAATATAGACAATCATCTTCTATCTTCAATGACTATATCAGAGACAGTTTTTCCCTTAATTTTTACAGGGCGCTCGCTTCCCAGCGGTTTACCGCCTTTCCATACAGCAAAACCCTCTTCAATAAGGGATAGCAATTTTGAGTCCTCGTCAACTCTTTCAACAGGAACAATAGTAGCGATTATCTTCTCCCTTTCGGTAATTGCAATCTTTTCACCCTTTTTTATCTTACGAAGATAATAACTTAGTTTGTTTTTTAGTTCTTTTATACCAACTGTTTTCATAGCCACATTTTAGTTTATAGTAGCTACTTCTGTCAATAATATTTATGTTCAGAAATTTCAATGTTGCCCGCGAAAAGGCGCGAAAATAGCGAAATTTATTTTTTAGGTCTTTTCGTGTGTTTCGTGGGTAATACAAAGAGGTTTATATAAGTAATGTCATGCCAATTTTCTCAAAATTTCTAAATTTACTGCATCCATATTTTCTTCCTTTGGGGTTTCGATTACCTTTGGGATATGTTTAAATCTTTTCATGATTTGCTTGAAAGGTGTCAGTCCTAATCTGCCTTTTCCGATGTGTTCGTGACGGTCAATATTACTGCCCAATCCTGCCTTTGAGTCGTTTAAATGAAAGACGTGCAGATTTTCTAGTCCAATGGTATTGTCCAGCTCTTCCATAGCCATTTCAAACCCGGTTTTAGTTCTTATGTCATATCCTGCCGCAAAGGCGTGGCAGGTGTCAAAACAAGCGCCAATCCTTGCTGATGCGACACCGTCCATAATCTGCCTAAGATGTTCAAACCTGTAGCCGATGCTTGAACCCTGACCAGCAGTATTTTCCAGCAGGATTTTTACCTTTGAATTTTTAGTTGCGTGAATTACAGTTTTTAAAGCTCTAAGTGTCTTTTTAATACCTTCCTGTTCGCTGAGACTTTTTGCATAACCGGGATGTAGAATAGTAAATTTTAATCCAAGCTCATTGCATCGTTGAACCTCGCTAGTCAATGCCTTTACTGAACGTTCCCATAAAATATCATTGTCACCGGCAAGGTTAATAAGATAAGAAGCATGAGAAAAAGCCGTCTTAATATTTGAATTTTTAAGGCTATTTATGAAAATAGTCTTTTCCGCCGCACCAACAATTTTCTCCTTCCACTGCCTTTGATTTTTAGTGAATATCTGAAACGTGTCTATCCCCAGAGAACTAGCCTCGTTAAAGGCTTTATGCAAGCCGCCGCTGATTGAACAATGTACTCCTAAAAGCATAAATCAGGTTTTGTATGTTCTAAGTTTTATTTTTGTATTTAGATAACAGGATGTTATTATAATTTCTGAAATGAGCAAAGCAAATTTAATAAAAACCCTTATATTTTCCTTTTTAACAAACCTCTTTTTATATCTTTCGTTTCCACCTGCAGATATTGGTTATTTGGCATGGATTGCCTTTGTCCCGTGGTTTCTCCTTATTGTAACCGAGGAGAAATATGTTCATCTCAACGCCCTGTTTATCGGAGTAGTATTCTTTTTTATTCAGCTTTCGTGGTTAAGATACGTTACAGTTACTGCCTGGGTTTTGCTGAGTTCTTATTGCGCTGCATACTTTTTATTGTTTGCAGTGTGTACCCGATTTATCATTTTCAGGTTAAGACTACCACTGGTTATTGTTGCCCCATGTGTGTGGGCTTCGCTTGAATTTATGAGGTCTTTCTTTCTTACAGGATTTCCGTGGTTCTTTACAGGGCACACACAGTATAAATTTTTACCTGTAATACAAATTTCTGATATTACGGGTATTTATGGTATCTCTTTTATTATTATAGCGGTCAATGCGGCTATTGCAGACTTGATTATTCGTTGTTTTGCCAGGAAGGGTTTGCCTCACGGTACTTTCCGGGACAGAAATCCTTATTCAGGTAGTAAATATATCTTTTTTTGCGTTACGTGTGTATTTCCGCTGGTAATATTAGCCGCTGCGGTGCTTTATGGTATATTCTGGCTTAAAAATTATGCGCCGCAAGAGGGTCCTGTAGTGTGTATGGTGCAGGGCAATATCCCACAGGATTTAAAATTTGACCCTACTGAAGAAGAACAAATTCAAATCCTTAAGAAGTATTCTGATTTGTCAATCAGCGCAAAAGACAAACAGATTGACCTCATTGTGTGGCCAGAGACAATGATTCCCGGCCTGCTTAACATTAATCCTGAAATTACGGGAAGAAAAATTGATATGTTGTCGCAGCTCACAGTTACTCAGCTTGCCAAAGACTTGAATGCTAATTTGCTAATTGGCGGTGTTGCTTTAATCCTGGTAGGGGACGAGCAATTTTATTTTAACAGTGCTTATTATTATAACAAGAAAGGGGAGTTGGTTGACCGCTATGATAAGATTCATCTTGTGCCCTTTGGTGAATTTACGCCGCTCAAGAAATATTTTCCATTTCTTGCCAGATTGGTGCCGTATGAAATAGGATTGACACATGGAGTCAAACGAACATTGTTTTCTCTGGACACTCGTTCAAGTGGAAATTTTACATTTGGCACATCTATATGTTATGAGGATACAGTACCATCTCTGGTCAGGAAGTTTAAGAAGGATGGCGTGGATTTTATGTTAAATATAACAAACGACGGCTGGTTTCGTAATAGCGCAGAACTCGACCAGCACCTTGCCATTATGGTATTCCGTGCAGTTGAAAACCGGATTTGTATGGCGCGCGCTGCAAATACGGGTATTTCGTCATTTGTTGGTCCTGATGGTACTATCTATGATAGATTGCTGGACACTGTTGGTAAATATAGAGAGATTCGCGGTATGCTTGTAAATCAGATAAAATTACTTAATAAACAAGGTACTTTTTATACAATGTGCGGCGATTGGTTTCCGATCTTTTGTTCAGCAGTATCTGTGTCTATGCTTTTTGTAGCCATTTTTAAGGGGAGTTTCCGCTTGACATTTTACAAGCGTTAACCGTATAATTCAGCCCACGTTTACTAACTATAAAAAACAGCGATACTTGTGAAAAATAATATTCTGCAAACGTTATTTTTAGAGTAAGATAAATTATGCACCCCTTAGATTTTGTATTAGGATTCATGTCTACTGATATGGGGATTGACCTTGGTACTGCAAACACACTGGTTTGCATACCAGGACACGGCATAGTGTTATCGGAACCCTCCGTCGTAGCTGTGAGACCCGGTACAAATAAGGTTCTTTTGAACGGCAATGCAGTGGGAAACGTTGCAAAGGCAATGCTGGAAAAGGCACCGGGTAGCATTTCTGTTATACGTCCGCTGAAAAATGGCGTTATAGCCGACTTTGATATTACAGAAGCGATGCTTAAGTACTTTATTACAAAAGTACACAAACGAAAGTGGGGCGTCAGACCGAGAATCTTGATTGCAATTCCTTCCGGAATTACAGCCGTTGAGAAACGGGCTGTAGTTAATTCTGCTGAACGTGCAGGTGCAAGACAAGTTTACCTTATTTCAGAGCCAAAAGCTGCGGCTATCGGTGTGGGTTTGCCTGTGGGTGAACCAGTAGCAAGTATGGTTGTTGATATTGGCGGTGGAACTACTGAAGTAGCGGTTATTTCTCTCGGTGATATATTTACGCATGAGAGTGTCAGGATTGCTGGTGATGAGCTTGATGACACCATAATCCAGTATATACGGAAAAGATATAGTCTGGATATTGGACATCCTACGGCAGAAAGGGTTAAGATTGAAATTGGTTCTGCATACGCTCTGGATGAGGAATTAAGTACGGAAATCAGGGGGCGCGATGCGGTTTCAGGTTTGCCAAGATCACAGAAAATAACGTCTGAAGAAATTCGTGAGGCGCTAAAAGAGCCTTTTGATAAAATTGTGATTGCTGTAAGAAATACACTTGAAAGAACGGCACCCGAACTAGCGTCTGATCTGATATCAAATGGACTGGTTCTTGTAGGAGGTGGCGCATTGATTAGAGGAATAGACAGACTTCTGGTAGAGGAAACGGGTCTGCCAGTAAGGGTTGCAGAGGAACCATTAACGGCAGTTGCCAGAGGAACTGGTTATCTTCTAGAACATCTTGATTTATATAAATCTGTTTTACAGGATGAGGACATCCGCTACTAGTTTCAGCAGTATTATAAAGAATCCAATCACAGCAGTAATCTTTATTTTAACGATATCCTTCGTTTTATTATTCCTGCCTCCGAGAATTTCAAATCAAATAAGAATGACATGTGCCGCTCCTGTAAGGCCACTGCAGTTAGCGGTTTGTTTTTGCAGTAATTCTGCCAGTAATTTTTTTGAGAGAGTCATTACTGCATGGCATGATGCATATGACAAAAGTCAAGCGGAGGAACAGATTTCTCAATTCAAGAATAAGGTCGTAGAACAGCAGGATACAATATATAAATTACAAAATAAGTTGCAGAGTATTTCTGGATTTCAAGCCGAAAATAAAATTGATAAAAGAAAACCAATACCTGCTGATATAATCGGCTACGATACCTCAAATCTCAGGAAAAGCATTGTTATTAATGCAGGTTCTAAACATGGGGTAAAACCCGATAATGTTGTTGTATCAAATAATGCGCTTGTTGGTAGGGTTGTAACTGCAGGGGAAAGGAATAGCATTATTCAATTGATTACAGACCCTGGTTCGCGCATACCTGGAAGGGTGCTTCAAACAAGGGAATTGGTAATTGTGGAAGGTGATTCTACCGGTTTTTGTAAACTAAAATATGTACCTAAGTGGGCGAAGTTGAAAAGGGGTTACGATATAGTTACTTCCGATGTGGGCGGGTATTATCCACCATCTTTACCTGTTGCCACTGTTTTTGAGAGCGAGATAAAGAGTGGCAATCTCTTTCAATCTGTTAAGGTACTGCCGAAGGTGGATATTTTAAAAATCGAAAGCGTATTAGTTATTACAAATTAGAAAAGCGGGATTTTAATCTGCAAGAATTTTGATTTTTTTATAAACTGGATTGAGCTGATAAATTATGAGATGGTTTACCTTTTTTTGCATCCTACTTTGCATATCTCTATTTCAGTCAACTCTGATAAACTGGATTAATATCGGACTTGCGGTTCCTGATTTATATTTTCCATTAGTAGTGTTTTATTCTTTCACTACGGATTTCAAGCGTAATACGATTACCAGTTGGTGCGCGGGGATGGCAAAAGATTTATTTTCAGAAGGGAGTTTTGGAGTTTATTCTGTTTTCTTTGTTGCGGTTGGGTTTTTGCTCTGGTCTGTCAGAGGTATGTTATTTAGAGGACATCTGGTTACACAAATTATAATTACATTTATTTTTTCACTTGTATATAATTCAATGTATGCGATGTACACGGCGATTTCTTTTAACGCGCTTACACCTTTAACTACAATATGGATAATTTTTATTTGTTCTCTTTACACGGCATTTTTGGTTCCAATTATGTTTTTAATCTTTAATAAGTTCCAGCCTGCCCAGAGGTTTTTTATAAACAGGTAACAAATATCGTGTTAGTCTATGTATCCTTACCGTTTTAAAATTATTATAATCGTATTCATTCTGCTTTTTTTTGGCATTATTGCCAGATTGTTTCAACTCCAGATTATTGAGAGTGACAAGTACAAGGGCATATCTGAAAAGCGACGGATAACAACATATTCACTCGAAGCTGCACGAGGTTCTATTTTTGATAGAAATGGGAAAGTACTTGCTGTGGACCGTCATACCTTTGATATATCTGTCCAGTACAAAAGTTTACTATACTGCTATGTTACTAGAACCAATAATCTTATTCCACGCATTGCAGGGTTGGAGGCACATAAAAAAACAAAAAAGGCCTGTTCCGAATGTCATGAAAATTATGATATATGGCTTGGAAGACTGTCGCAGTTATTAGAAATTCCAGAGACTGAATTATTAGATATTGTAGTACAGGCTGTTAAAAAAGTGGAAAAACTCAAGCAAAATGTAGAAAAACGTGCTGGTAAATCCACACGTATTAAGGAGGAGACCGACTATTATCCGATTGTTTTTGATGCAGTATGGGAAAAAGTAATTCAAATCGAAATTCAACAGCGCGAATATCCAGGCGTTCGTGTTACTCCAAGGTCGAAAAGGATTTATCCAGAACAGAAATTAGCCTCTCATATTATTGGGTATGTAAGTAAATTAACAGAAGATGAATTAAAAGTGTATGATGACAATTGGAAAAATTACACCTTGCTTTCCAGTAATACAGGTAGTGAAACTACTTCGTTACTATATGAGGGCTATACCGAAAATGATTATGTCGGCAGGACTGGAGTTGAATTTCAGTATGAAACGGAATTGCGGGGACTGAAAGGTAAGAGATTTGAGGAAATTTCATGTAAAAAAGCCCAGACTGAAAAAACGATACTGGAAAGACCTCCCGCCGCAGGAAATAACCTTTATCTTACGCTGGATAGCAGGATTCAACATTACGCCGAAAAATCACTTGGTACAAACAACGGGGCTGTGGTTGTTATGGACCCATGGACTGGAGAAATGCTCGCCATGGCAAGCAATCCACGTTTTAATCCCAATACAATTAATGAAGATTTTGATAAACTTATTAAAAATACATATAAACCATTCTTGAACAGGGCTACACAGAGTGCGTTACCGCCCGGTTCTATTTTCAAAGTTATTACCGCAACTGCCGCTCTTAGTACAGGTCGGATAAGTGCATGGACAAATTTTGATTGTCGTGGGTACGTCAGTCTTAAGGATATAACATTCAGGTGCTGGACGAATTATGGACACGGTATGATTTCTATAGAAGATGCTATTCCATATTCATGCAATGTGTTCTTTCTTGAAACTGGGAAGGCGCTGGGTGGAGAGCTTTTATATGCGTGGTCAAAGAAGTTTGGCATAGGCGAAAAGTCAGGCATTGACCTTCCATATGAAAAAGGCGGGGATATACCTAAAATTACCTCTGTAGCGGAAGTCATGAATATGGCAATTGGACAGGGTGCATTGCTTGCAACACCGCTTCAGTTGGTCAGATTATATGCTGTAATTGCAAATGGCGGCACCCTGGTTCAACCACACTTATTGCTTAAAATCGCAGACAGTAATGGTAAGGTAATTCGTACGTTTAAATCGGAGAGTAATCAAAAAATGCCGATACAGCCTGCCGTTCTCGATATCCTGAGGCAGTCGTTACAGGATGCAGTTACACGCGGCACTGCCAGGGATAAAGGATTGGCTATTTACAATGTTGCCGGCAAGACAGGCACGGCTGAAACAGGAAGGCAGAAGGACAATCATGCCTGGTTTGTTGGTTATGCCCCATACGATGAACCAAAGTACTGTTTTGTCATCCTTGTAGAGCATACGCCTGAACATGCCTCAGATATTGCATGTCCCATTGCAGAAGAGCTTTTATCTTATTTGTTTCCAGAGATGGATGGAGCAACGTAATTGATTTAATGTTCAATAATTTCAATCTTGTACTGCTTGTAACTCACTGAAAAATCAGCGTAAACCTGCAAAATTCTGCGTCCAACTGCAATTTTTAGGTTGCAGATTTTTAATGCTATTAATCCCCCTTGATTTCGTTAATTTATTAATTACAATGAGCACAGTAACACATTCTATAAAAGTCAAGAAATATTGCGATATACATAATTCATTCTGCCTTTTATAATTATTGTGGAATTATTTCTGTATACTTAATAGTTAAGAGAAGGAATGAATGGAAAACAATACTGTTAAATTTCCAACTGAAAAGGCGAAGCGGATTGTTATGTTCTGTGACCTTAGGAATTCAACGGAT
>MHYY01000062.1 GCA_001830285.1 Planctomycetes bacterium RIFCSPLOWO2_12_38_17
AAGAAAGCAACACCAGGAATTCAAGATAAAAACCGTTGGTTTCTGCATGGAAACTATGGCACATAAGGTGACAGTACCAACAGAAATATTCACTTATTTAAGATCATGGTGGACGAATCATATACTGAAAGAAGACATGAAGTACAAAAACTATTTTAACGAAAGAGGACTGACGTAATTAAAAACCTAATCCGAATAAAATGAATGGGATTAAGATACTTAATGGACTGTGAATAAAAAAGCACACTATTTCAGCTCACCAAATAATGTCAGGTCTGTCACATCATTTATTGTAATATCAACCAATCTTCCAATTAAATCCTGACTACCGTTAAAAACAACGATGTAGTTCTGACGAGTCCGACCCGATAACCTATTCGCATCTGATTTACTTGCGCCTTCAACAAGCACCTGCACCTTTCTGCCTATCATTTTATTGTTCTCTTCCAGGCTGATACGTTTCTGTATATCCAACAATTTTAGATTTCTCTCTCTTTTAATTTCATCGGGGACATTGTCTTCTAACTCAGATGCCTTTGTGCCTGTACGAGTCGAATACTTGAATATAAAGCAGTTCTGGAACCTGATTTCTTCCATCAATTTTACCGTCTCCTGAAAATCCTCTTCCGTCTCTCCCGGAAAGCCAACAATAAAATCACTGGCAACTGTAATGGAAGGAATCTGTTCCCTTGCATAACTGATTAATTCACGGTAATCACTGCACGTATATCCGCGATGCATCTTTTTCAAAACACGGTCAGAGCCTGACTGTGCGGGCATGTGTAAGTGCTCACATACCTTCTCCAGACGGCTCATGGTTCGGATAAGCTCTTTCGACATGTCTTTTGGATGCGAGGTTACATACCTGATTCGTTCGAGCCCTTCCAACTCATTCAGTTCCGTAAGCAGGTCTCCCAATGTTATATTTTCAGACAAATTCTTTCCGTAAGAATTTATATTCTGTCCCAGCAAGGTAATTTCTTTGCATCCATTCGATACGAGCGCCTGCACTTCTGCTTTTATGTCCGCAATCGTCCGGCTAATCTCCCGACCGCGCACATAGGGCACTATACAGTACGAACAATAATTATCACAACCGCGCATAACCGTAACATACGCCTGATAAATATTTGGGCGATATGTCACCGCTCTTTTTACGTTAACAACCTGGTTTTCGTCTATAGCAAGTACATGCGAACCGTGATTCTTAATTTTTAAAAGAAGTTCTGGTAAATGTGAAAACATGCGTGTGCCACAGACAAGATCAACATGAGGCATGCGTTTGAATATTGACTCACCGTCCTTCTGCGCCATACATCCCAGAACTCCCACAATCACCTCGGGGTGTCTTTTTTTCAGGGTCTTCAATGCGCCAAGGTATGAATATACCTTATCTTCGGCATGTTGGCGTACGCTACAGGTGTTGAATAAGATAACATCAGCCTCGTCAACCTTATCAACTATTTTATAACCATCTTCCTGTAATAAGCCCAAAGAAAGCTCGGCATCGAGCTTATTCATCTGACAGCCGAAGGTTTCAAAAAAGACAGTTTTGTGTTGTCTGTTATTTGTTAAGTCTACTGAATTAATCATATTAATGTTTTCTTAATTGTTTTGTCATACAACTATAGTGGATGGCACAAGTACGTGGCATTCATATTTTTTGAAAAGTTCCTTATTTTCGCGAGAACGATATTGGATTCACACTGAAATTTTTCTTGGCAATCGCTCGGATGGCGTTGGTTATCTCTTGTCCGATATTCTTTGTTTTCTTGCGTATCTCATGCCATGTTGAAGAACGTGGAATAAAAAAGCGGACAAGCTTATGATCCTTCTGCGCTAAATCATAAGCGACCCTTTCATCGCCGAACTCATCACTCAAACGTTTAAGCTCATCCTCAAAAACATCTGAAATGCGTTTTATAAAAATAAGCGGCAAGATGTAATCTTTGAATTTCGGCGCATCCACCGCCCCGCGAATACTGCACGCCCCATCCCAGAGCCATGTTTCAAGCGTTTTTATGTCAAGCATAAATTACCTCAATCTTTCAGGCTTAATAAATTTTTAACTCTTTCCTTATTTACCCTGTGTATAGAAGAAGTACCCATCCTGTTAAATATTCCAGTAAATTTTCCCACAGCTACAACTGACTACTTTTTTTGGCGGTGCACCTTTGCTGGAGGTTATCTGTATCGTTTGTCCACAGGAAGAGCAAGAAAACAGAGCAAACAAATCTTTGAACGCAGCGACCACTGGCTCAAAATCTTTCTTGCCAAGTTCTGTCCAAGCGTTATAATGCACACTTTCATTTATAGCCCATTGTTCTACCTTAGATTTTTCTATTACTTTACTTGCATTTGCTTCAAGCTCGGTAAGCTCCTTAACTTTGTCCGCTTGGCTTAGCTTATTAAAGTTAATCTTTGCACCTTTTATATAGTCTTTATACGCGGTTGTCGCTGAAGAAGCGAAATCTCCTAAATCCCACTGATGAGTCCCTTTATAAGGCACTTTTGCATTTAAGAGGTCGCAGATGTCTTCAAAGAAACATTCCGCATTTCTCCTGAGATTATGAGCAGCAGAAGGTACATCATCCGTGTCCAAGTCTTCTTTTATCTTCTGCCACAAATCCTGTTCAAGCCTGTAAGTCGGGCCAACATCAATATTCCAGTTAAGGAAGTGAATCATGTGTTTGCTGGATACAACCCCTTCGGATTTTAGCTGGTTAGCCCAAGCTGTATCGTGAGTCGTTATGATAAACTGTTTATTCGGAAAGAAATTCTTAAGAAGGCTGCAAACAGATTTTCTGTGATTCCTGTCAATGGACATAACTACATCATCCAAAATAATGACCTTAATCAAGTCCTTAGTTAAGTATTCATTAAGAGCAAAGAACAAACACAACCCCATACTGTCCTGATGCCCTTCGCTGTGAAGCGCATGCGGCGGGAACATCCCCCGACCATAGAAATCTACTTCTAAATTCAGCGCAGGACCAACGTGAGAAAATTTAGAAGCAAAACCCTTCTCGTCGTCCTCATGAATAGCTTTATAATATTTATCAAACCTGCTTTTAACCTCATCATAAATACCCTCAAGAACTGAATTCCTTGCTTTCTCAAAATAATCCAAACACGCATCCGCCCTCTTCTTAAAAAGCTCAGCCAAGTCCATGTTTTTGCAAGCATCAACAAAAGCTTTCCAGTTAATCTCTAGTTTTGTGAGAGTGTCCCAAGCATCCAACTCTTTAGAAGGCTTCTCTCCTGCCTTCTTCAAAGCCTCCTCTACAGGAACAACGAGCTTGTCATACAGAATTTTTCGTTTAAACACATCCTTTAGCACGGAAGCGGGAAATTTCTTCTGCTCATAAAGCTCCAAAGGCTTAAGCATCGCAGCCGACCAAGAATCCAACAACTCTAAATAAGACTTTAACTCTTCAGCACTGATGGCCTCGGTCTTAAGCTGCTCTGAGGCCTTAACAAGGTTGTTTACGTTATTTTTGAGCAACTCAACCTGTATTTTTATGTGCCCAGAGGCATCGTCAATCTTGTCCTGCTTATCCTTCCCCATCTCAGTTTCTTTCTGCCTTCCTTCCAAATAAGCCTTAAAGTCACCATCCTCCCACTCTCTTCCACAGAGAGGACAAATGCTGGAGTCACCCGCAAGGCTTATTCCAGCCTCAAAAAGCTTCTTATAAGTGGAATACTGCCTAAGTTCGGCATCCTTCATAACTTCGTCAAGAAGACTTTTTAGCTCTGCTTCTTTTTTCTCAAACTCAACAGCCTTCTCCAAGAAAGCCTTGACGTCTTTTATGTTATTTTCTATCTGGGCTTTAGTTAATGCTGCCCCTGTGATTCCAGTAAAATTGACCGCAAGCCCTTCCTTAAACTTCTTTACATCCATCTCGACTAAAGGAGTTCCCTTAAGAATAAGCCTTAAATCATTAACCTTTAGTAGACAGCTCTGCGCTGTGACATCTGGCAAGGATAATAAATTGGCTACATTTTTCTTTGCAACTTCAAAACTACTCTCCTTATGTTTAAAATCGTTCCCGGCGCTATTCTTAATAGAAACAAGAGTTTCACGCAGCTTCTCTATCTCGTTAAGATCAAGAAGATTCTGAATATCCTTAGCTCTCTCGCTTCCTTCGGCAGTAATGTATTTCACAATCTCCCGCCTAGAAAGAACGTGCTGCCCGAGTTCAGCAACAGAAAGATAAGACTCAACCAAAGCCTCATCTCCTTTAGGAGTAACCTTCAAAGAAGAAGGCTTGTTAATACTCCTTTCTATACGGATTTCTTTCCCATCAACCTCAACCTTCGCAGAAACAACTGTATCTTTCAAATTATCTCTTGAATCAACATGGCAACCATGTTCACCGAGATGCAAACAGCCAGAACCTTTGCCAGAAAGCCTAGAAATATCCCCGCTGAGCAAAAAGTCAACAGCGTCCACGATAGCACTTTTACCAGTTCCATTCGGACCAAAAACTACAATATTCTTCCCTTCAAGCACATGATGGAAAGTCTTTATTCCCCGAATGTTCTTAATATCAAGTTCCAGAATCTTCATCTTTACCCTTACTCAACAGATTAGAGATTTCCTTCTCACTCTTCTTCTTTGCGCGAACCTGTTTCAATAAACCCTCAGAAATGCCACTAAACAAAGAATCCCTACCTACAAATTCTGCAAATTTATCATAAATCAAATCAGGCACTGATTTCTGAGTCATAAAAGACGCCCTCCCAAACTTAAAATCAAAGGTTGCTCCTGCTCCTAATAAAATTATCCAAATCCTCAGACGTAACCCGCCACTGACCTATCTTCGTAGCACGAATCTGCTTCTCTCTAATAAGCTCGCGCACTCTATATTCAGACAGGCCAAGCTGTTTAGCAACCTGCTCTACTGTTAAATATCCTTTAAGTAACATAAGAAAAACTCCATTTTGCACTATACAACATTGTGCCACATAATACCACATTCCATATTTTTATAAAAGCCAATTCCTCTAAGGGGAAGCGGGCTCTGAGCGTAAGCAACGGAAGCCCGAAGGGATAAAATCCGAGCACAGAGACTGCCCAAAATTCGCCAAACACAAAAAGCCGCATCGCACCACTGCATTACCACTAAGCAAGCAGCCCAGCGAACGATGCATACACCACAAACGCATGCTATTTAGGGACTGAACGGAAACCCATGCTTTTGTCATTTCGAGGAGCGAAGTGACGAGAAATCTTTCGAACAGACACTACGTATCAACTGATTTTTATACGTGTTCAACTATCAGCTTTTACCTGTTCGCTGAAGGCTAATTGCCGACAGCTAAATTTTAACTAACCATGAAATCTAATCCAAGTATTTTTTACCTAACCTGCTTAGGAAGAGTACTTTCGTTTGGTACGCTGGTCGGCTTTATGACACTTTATGCGACCACCATGCGCAGCCCTATTATAATGATTTCCCACTATGAGCATCCGGTATCCGGGGGAGGTATGACCCGTTGTCTGGAAGCTGCAATTCGGGACGCTTCGAAGAGCATAATACGTTTTATGGAAGAGAACACAATTTACATGGATATTGGAAATTGCTATAATTTTTGTTTGTAAAGGTCAATCTCAGGCATTAAAATCAACAGGAAGTTGTTACGGCGTGCAGGAACATTTCTTGTCATTACTAAATTTTTATTATACACTTTGGAACTGCTTCCTGGTAGCTACACTGGTACGTCTTTAGTTAATGGCAAAGTAACCATATAAATATTAAAAAAATTCACGCAATCACAACTATAAACTCCTGATTATTGTGTTCGCAGTTGTCATGTTAGGGTTTTCTGTTATACAAAATTATTCCTAAAATTAAGCACATCATAAATAGAAGATGTCTCAATCAAATAAGAAAAGAAATCTAATTGGGGATAATGTCTCCTTCGCTTATTCTTTGAACAAGACAATCCGCGGTTTGGTAATGAGGGCGATGTGTCTGATCAGGGGCAGGGCAAAGGAGGTGCGAACCGATCTTCATAGAGAGCGAATCGAAAGGATCCTGCTGGTGCGTGCCACCTTTCGCATGGGGAATTCCATCCTTGCTACACCAGCCATATTTATATTTCGGAGAAATTTCCCACACGCCAGGATTGACTTTGTAGGACCACCCGTATCCAAATCACTTTTTAAGAATCTGCCAATTGATCACTACTTTAGTATTACCCGCCGTTTTCCCAACGTCTTGTGGGCATATTTTGTCCTTCTTAATAAAATCAGATATGTAGGTTATGACCTTGCAGTTGACGTGAGTTGTTCACAATCAGCCATGGGTTCGTTCATTGTGGGATTTTCTAACGCGCGTCTCCGAATGGGGGCACGAGGGAAATGGGACTATTGGTTTGACATTCCGATTACGAGACCGGCAGATACCAACAAGTATCAAGTTCTTCCAGCATTTCTTGGTACTACAGGTATGGAAACGCAGAAGATTTTTCCCCTATTGACGCTCTCCTCTGAGGAAAAGAAGGAAGGGAGGCGTAGGATAGAAACTTTGATCGGAGGAAGCCAAGTCCCTGTTGTTGGAGTTTTTGTCGGAGGCAGGCATGCAAAAGGGAAAAGATGGTCTATGGAGAATTTCACACAACTGATTACAGCCCTTCAGGCACAGGAGATAAAAGTAATTGTTTTTTTTGGACCTGAAGAGAAAAAACTGATAAGGTTTTTCCGTCAATCATTAGGGAAGAATATCCCTCTTGTCTTTGAGCCTTCAGCTATAGCTTTTGCGTCTATGGTCTCGAATTGCTCTCTCTTTATTACTTGCGATAATGGTCCAATGCACTTGGCATGCGCCTTAGGTGTGCGTACAATTGCAATATTTCAAAATTCAGATTTTAACCGTTGGGGTCCCCCAGCAGACATGGCTCAAATCGTCTATGAACCTGGAGGTGTTTCAGACAAGGCGGTTTTGAAAATTTCTCTTGAAGAGTTATCTTGTAAGGTTATGTTGTAAAGTAACCAGGTGCAGAATTATGGTAATGATTGTACCTGGCACAGAGCAATGAGGAGGGACTGAGAAGGGACATTCATAACAACAAGTAAATTCAAATAAATAGAGTAAACACTCTTTTATATAGGACCATTAATTTTTATCAAATCGTTGTCTCTCACTATTACTGCATTATCTAGTCAGTTCTTCTTTGATTTTGGTATCAAATTATTTGTATAATGTGACAAAATTAAAAGAACGATTTAAGTTTTATTAGGTCGTTGCAATGTAGCTTGCTTTTGTACCATGATGAATTCAACAATCTCTGTTAATAATACCCGTTTAATATTAATTTGTATTATACTCTTTACTGGGTTCCTTTTCCTTTTTAATCTTGGGAAAAGGGACTTATGGGCGCCGGATGAACCTCGTTATGCACAGGTCTCAAAAGAGATGCGGGACACAGGAAACTTTATCGTCCCGCATCTAAACAGCGCCCCGTATCCAGATAAACCCCCGCTTCTGTTCTGGCTTATTAATCTATTCTCGCTTCCATTTGGAAAGATTACTGCCCTGTCTGCCCGACTTCCTTCCGTATTTGCAGGAATTGGATGCTGCGTGGCAATATTTTACCTTGGCAAATATCTATATCAGAATACACGTCTTGCATTATTGTCTTCTCTTTTACTGGCAACAAGCTCAAAGTTCCTATGGATGGCTCACCGTGTGGCATTTGATGTACTGCTTACATTCTTTGTAACGATGGCAATAGTGTGTTTCTACAAAGGATATTCCAAACAAAAAAACAATAAAAAATACTATATACTCTTCTATATTTCCATGGCGTTAGGCGTGCTCACTAAGGGACCGATAGGCTTTATTCTGCCCTTCTTAACCATTTTAATTTACCTCTTATTAAAAAAAGACTTAAAGGTTCTGAAGGAAACCCGACCATGGCTGGGTGGATTGATATTTGTCCTCATCGTTTTTACATGGGTTTATCTTGCGAGTGTTTACAGCGGCAGGGAATACGCATACCAGATTCTCTTTAAACAAAATGTTGACAGATTCGCCAGTTCATTTGCCCACGAACGTCCTTTTTATTATTACTTCATAAATTTTCCGATTAATTATTTCCCTTGGGTCGTGTTCATCCCTAGTGTTGTAATATATCTGGTTTCTAAGGAAGGGCGTGAAAAAATCAGGTATATACTCCTGCCTATTATCTGGTTTACGGTTGTTTTTGTTTTCTTTTCCTTTTCATCTGGCAAAAGAGACATTTATGTCCTTCCGCTGTATCCTGCCTCAAGCATGATTATGGCATGGTTCCTG